>NZ_JBGBPT010000052.1:0-62147 GCF_041106355.1 Streptomyces sp. BF23-19
GGAGCGGCGCCGGTGCGGCCGGAGCCGCGGGGGCGGCCACCGGGGCCGCCGTACCGTTCTGCGCGGCCACGGCGGGCGCCGGGGCGGCCTTGCGCGGGCGGCGCTTGGTGGAGGCCTCGGAGACCCCGTAGCCGACCAGCACGGGCTGGCGGGCGGCCGGGGCCGGTTCGGCGGCGGCCGGGGCCGCCTCCACCGCGGCGGCGACGGGGGCCGGGGCCTCCGCCTCGCCCGTCTGCACCGAGATGATGACCTGGCCGACGTCGACCGTGGTGCCCTCCTCGAAGAGGAGCGCGTGCACGACACCGTCGAACGGGATCGGCAGTTCCACGGCGGCCTTGGCCGTCTCGACCTCGCACACGACCTGACCGTCGGTGACCGTGTCACCGGGCTGGACGTACCACTTGAGGATCTCGGCCTCGGTGAGGCCCTCGCCCACATCGGGCATCTTGAATTCGCGGATGGTCATGACGCGGGTCTCCTAGTACGCCAGCGAGCGGTCGACGGCGTCGAGCACCCTGTCCAGGCCGGGCAGGTACTCGTCCTCCAGGCGGGCCGGCGGGTACGGGGCGTGGAAACCGCCCACGCGCAGGACCGGCGCCTCCAGGTGGTAGAAGCACCGCTCCGTGATGCGAGCGGCGACCTCCGCGCCCACGCCGAGGAAGACCGGCGCCTCGTGGACGACCACGAGCCGGCGGGTCTTCTCGACCGAGGCCTGGATCCCGTCGAAGTCGACCGGGGACATCGAGCGCAGGTCGAGGACCTCCACCGACTTGCCCTCCTCGGCGGCCGCGGCGGCGGCCTCCAGGCAGACCTTCACCATCGGGCCGTAGGCGGCCAGGGTGACGTCCGAGCCCTCCCGGCTCACCCGCGCCTTGTGCAGCTCACCGGGGATGGCGTCGAAATCGACCTCGCCCTTGTCCCAGTAGCGGCGCTTCGGCTCGAAGAAGATCACCGGGTCGTCGCTGAGGATCGCCTGCTGGAGCATCCAGTAGGCGTCGCTCGCGTTCGAGGGGGAGACCACCTTGAGGCCCGGCACGTGCGCGAAGAGCGCCTCGGGGGACTCGCTGTGGTGCTCGACCGCGCCGATGCCGCCCGCGTACGGGATACGCACGACGACGGGCATCTTGACCTTGCCCAGGGCGCGGGCGTGCATCTTCGCGAGCTGCGTGACGATCTGGTCGTACGCGGGGAAGACGAACCCGTCGAACTGGATCTCCACGACCGGCCGGTACCCGCGCAGGGCCAGACCGATGGCGGTGCCGACGATGCCCGACTCGGCGAGCGGGGTGTCGATGACCCGCTCCTCGCCGAAGTCCTTCTGCAGGCCGTCGGTGATCCGGAAGACGCCGCCGAGCTTGCCGACGTCCTCACCCATGATCAGGACCTTGGGGTCCTGCTCCAGCGCCTTGCGCAGCGACTCGTTGAGCGCCTTGGCGATCGACATCTTTTCGACAGCCATCAGTGACCCTCCTCGAAGGACGCGAGGTAGGCGGCGAACTGGGCGCGCTCCTCGTCGACGAGCGCGTGCCCGTCCGCGTAGACGTTCTCGAAGATCGCCATGGTGTCCGGGTCGGGCATGGCACGCACAGCCTCGCGCACGCGCTTGCCCATCGCCTCGCTCTCCGCCTCCAGCTCCGTGAAGAACGCCTCGTCGGCGCCCCCGGTGGCCAGCAGGTGGGCCTTCAGGCGCAGGATCGGGTCCTTCGCCTCCCAGGCCGCCGTCTCCTCGTCCCGCCGGTACTTCGTCGGGTCGTCGGAGGTGGTGTGGGCGCCCATGCGGTACGTGAACGCCTCGACCAGGGTCGGGCCCTCGCCGCGGCGGGCCCGGTCCAGGGCCCAGCGGGTCACGGCCAGACAGGCCAGCACGTCGTTGCCGTCGACGCGCACGCCCGGGAAGCCGAAGCCCTGCGCGCGCTGGTAGAGCGGCACGCGCATCTGGCGCTCGGTCGGCTCGGAGATCGCCCACTGGTTGTTCTGGCAGAAGAACACCACGGGGGAGTTGTAGACGGCGGAGAAGGTGAACGCCTCCGCGACGTCGCCCTGGCTGGACGCGCCGTCGCCGAAGTAGGCGATGACCGCGGAGTCCGCGCCGTCCTTGGCCACACCCATCGCGTAACCGGTCGCGTGCAGCGTCTGCGAGCCGATGACGATCGTGTAAAGGTGGAAGTTGTTGGTGTTCGGGTCCCAGCCGCCGTGGTTCACGCCGCGGAACATGCCGAGCAGGTTGGTCGGGTCGACCCCGCGGCACCAGGCCACGCCGTGCTCGCGGTAGGTCGGGAAGACGTAGTCCTCGTCGTTCAGCGCCCGGCCGGAGCCGATCTGGGCGGCCTCCTGCCCGAGGAGCGAGGCCCACAGGCCCAGCTCACCCTGACGCTGCAGGGCGGTCGCCTCACCGTCGAAGCGGCGGGTCATGACCATGTCGCGGTACAGCCCGCGCAGGTCCTCGGTGGTGATGTCTGCGACGAAGGGGGCGAACTCGGCGTTCTCCGCGTTCTCGACGCGGTCCCCTTCGGGCGTCAGCAGCTGTACGAGCTGAGGTACGACATCCTGCGTCTGCGCGGTGGCAGCGGCGGGCTTGGCGGCGGCGTTCGCCGCGCCTGCCGCCCGCTTGGTGCCGCTGCTGCGTCGCGGCTTGCGCGCGGCAGTGCTCTCCACGGTCACGTGTGCTCCTCCGTCGGTCCGGCACCCGGGTTCTCCGGGGTCCAGTGCGGCTCACCTGTATCCGTAACGAGCGCACGGGGTGGGTGCGCGTCGCGTACGGGGATTCAGGCGTGACAGGTGTCCCGGCGAGTGCCCTGCGCAATGCACGTTACCCAGTGCGCCGCATAACTGCGAAACCCCGTTTGACCTGCGTTTTTGCTTGGATTTCCTAGTAAAAACGCAGCAACGGGAACAACCACTGGTCACAGCCTTGCAGGGGCCGGGAACAACGGCACGTTATCCCGGGTAACTCCGGCAGGGAAGGGGTGAGTGTGTGAAACTGACTTCGTGCGCGAAGACGGAAAAATCAAGGTATTCCTCCTGGACGACCACGAAGTGGTACGTCGGGGCGTCCACGAGCTCTTGTCGGTCGAAGAGGACATCGAGATCGTCGGCGAGGCCGGTACCGCCGCGGACGCCTTGGTACGGATCCCCGCCACCCGTCCCGACGTGGCCGTCCTCGACGTCCGCCTCCCCGACGGCAGCGGTGTGGAGGTCTGCCGCGAGGTCCGCTCGCAGGACGAGGACGTCAAATGCCTGATGCTGACCTCCTTCGCCGACGACGAGGCACTGTTCGACGCGATCATGGCCGGCGCCTCCGGTTACGTGCTCAAGGCGATCCGCGGCAATGAGCTGCTGAGCGCCGTACGCGACGTCGCCGCCGGCAAGTCGCTCCTCGACCCGATCGCCACCGCCCGCGTGCTGGAGCGGCTGCGCGACGGCGGCAGGACCGGCCGGGGCGACGACCGCCTGGCGAACCTCACCGAGCAGGAGCGGAAGATCCTCGACCTGATCGGCGAGGGCCTGACCAACCGCGTCATCGGCGAGCGGCTGCACCTGGCCGAGAAGACGATCAAGAACTACGTCTCCAGCCTGCTCTCCAAGCTGGGCATGGAGCGCCGCTCCCAGGCCGCCGCCTACGTGGCCCGCCTGCAGGCCGAGCGCCGCTGACCCCACACCCCACGCGGGACCGAGGTCCCCTGCCCTCGGGGCGGGCTGCTCTTCCCCGACGGGGTGTCGGTGACCGAGAGTGGACGCCATGTCCCCCGAGGAACTCCACGCCGTCGAACTGCTGCGCCGGGTGCCGTACGGCCGCGTGGCCACCAGCATGCGCGCGCTGCCGTTCCTCGCGCTCGCCCGCCACATCGTGGTGGACGGCAGGGTGGTCCTGAGAATGCATTCCGGTTTCGGCTACCACCAGGCCTGCAACGGCAGTGTGGTGGCGTACGGGGCCGACAATTCCCATTCGCCGGAAGTGGAACTCTGGTCGGTCCAGTTCACCGGAACGGCGCAGGTCATCGAGCCCACCAACGCCGAACTGGAGCTCTTCGGTCCCGTTCCGCATTTCATCGACGGCCAGGTCTTCGACCCCGTCTACATGCGTATCGAACCCCAGTTCGTCACCGTGCACTCGCTCGCCCGGAATCCGGACCGGCAGTACCAGCACGCGCTCTGACCCGCGCTCACGCGGATACATGGGGATACAGCGGTGTGGGGATACAGCGGTGTGGGGATACGGGGACGGGCCCGGCGGAATTGATTCCGCCGGGCCCGTCCCCGTATCCGCCTCACTCCTCCGAGTTGGTGGTGCCGCCACCGCCGGGGCCGCCGGCGCCGCCGGGGCCCGCGTCCGTGGGCTTCGTCGACGGGCTCGTCGAGGGCTTCGTCGACGGGCTCGTCGAGGGCTTCCCCGACGACGAGGCGCTCGGCGAGGCCGTACCCGTCGGCGATTGCGTCGCGGTGGGCGTCGGCGTCGGGCTGAAGCTCTGCTGACGGCTACGGGTCGCCGTGGGCGAACTGTCGTTGGTGGGCTGGGTGTTGTCCTGCGTCTGCGGCGGCTGGGTGACGTTCGGGGCCGCGGACTGGCTCGGCTGACCGCCCGGGGTGCTCTGGGTGGTCTCCGGCTTCTTCTTGTCGCCCTGGCCCACGGTGTTGACGGCGTAGGCCACGCCGCCCATGACCGCCACGATCGCGAGGACCGCGAACAGCCAGCCCTTCCAGCGGCTGCCGCCGCGTTCCTCGTAGGCGTCGTATCCGTCGTAGCCGCCGTTGCCGGCCTGGCCGTGGCCGCCGGGGAAGGCCGAGCCGTCGTCCGGGTTCAGCGACGGCACCATCGGCTGCTGGAACTGCGAGGTCGAGGCGTGCGCCCCGTACTGCTGCTGGGCGCCGTTCCCGGGCAGGGGCATGGCCGTGGTGGCGGAGGCGCCGCCCCGCCCGTGCGGCAGGGTCATGGTGACCGGACCGGTGCTCCAGGTGCCGGTGTTCGGTCCCTGGTCGTGCAGCATCTGGAGCGCGTACTGGACCAGCCCGCGCATCTCCTCGGCGCTCTGGAACCGGTCGTCCGGGTCCTTGGCGAGGGAGCGCATGACCAGGCCGTCGAGCTCCTGCGGGAGGTGCCGGCCCTCCGGCAGCTGCGAGGGCGGCACCGGCGCGTCCTGGACGTGCTGGTAGACCACCGACAGCGGGGTCTCACCGGTGAACGGGGGACGCAGCGCGAGCAGTTCGTAGAGAAGGCAGCCGGTCGCGTACAGGTCGGAGCGGTGGTCGACGGCCTTGCCGAGGGCCTGCTCGGGCGACAGGTACTGCGGGGTGCCCATGACCATGCCGGTCTGGGTCATCGTCGACTGGGCGCCGTGCAGGGCGCGGGCGATGCCGAAGTCCATCACCTTGACCGCGCCGGTCTCGGTGATGATGACGTTCGCGGGCTTGATGTCGCGGTGCACGATGCCGTGCTGGTGCGAGTACGCGAGGGCTTCGAGCACGCCCGAGGTGATGATGAGCGCCTGCTCGGGGCCCGGGGCCTCGGCACTGAGCAGGAGGTCGCGGATGGTGCGGCCCTCGACGAGCTCCATGACGATGTACGGGACGGTGTTCGGACCAACCTTGTCCTCGCCCGAGTCGTACACGGCGACGACGGCATGGTGGTTGAGTCCGGCGACGGACTGCGCCTCGCGCGTGAAGCGGGCCTTGGACACCGGGTCCTCGGCGAGGTCCGCGCGCAGCAGCTTCACGGCGACCGTGCGGCCCAGGCGGACGTCCTCGGCCGCGAACACCTCGGCCATGCCGCCGCGGCCCAGCCGGTGCGTCATCCGGTAACGGCCGTCTCCCACCAGGCCGCCGGCGCCCCAGTGCTCAGGACCATCGGTCATCCCGGCGCCGTTTCCATCGGGTTCGGGTGCCATCAGTCCTCGCCGTCGTATCTCTCGGTCGCCGCTCAGCGGTCGTCCTCTTCGTCGGTGCTCCGGTGAACGCTACAGCCTCGGAACCGGTCACCGTTCGGACAAGGCCGCCTGTGCACGTGTGGTCACGGAACGGGTACCTGGCTTGACGTGTGCTTGCCCTGCGGCAGACTGGGCGCCATATGCGCCCGGCCAGCGGCGTGGGGACACATCCCGAGGGGAAGCAACAGTCATGAGCCAGGACGGCACTCAGGGCCAGTACGCGGGCGGCTCTCTGGCCGGTGGCCGTTACCAGCTAAGGGACTTGCTCGGTGCGGGCGGCATGGCGTCCGTGTACCTGGCGTACGACTCGGCCCTCGACCGGCAGGTCGCCATCAAGACGCTGCACAGCGACCTCGGCCGCGAGCAGTCCTTCCGCGAACGGTTCCGCCGCGAGGCCCAGGCTGTAGCGAAACTGTCGCACACGAACATCGTCTCGGTATTCGATACGGGCGAAGGCGAAGTGACGTTCGGCGGCGCCGCCGCCGGTGACGGCGCGGTGATGCCGTACATCGTCATGGAGTACGTGGAGGGCCGGCCGCTGGGCTCGGTGCTGGAGGAGGACATCCGCCAGTACGGGGCCATGCCGGCCGACAAGGCGCTGAAGGTGACGGCCGATGTGCTGGCCGCGCTGGAGACCAGCCACGAGATGGGGCTCGTCCACCGCGACATCAAGCCCGGCAACGTCATGGTGAACAAGCGCGGCGTGGTCAAGGTGATGGACTTCGGCATCGCCCGCGCCATGCAGTCGGGGGTCACCTCGATGACGCAGACCGGCATGGTCGTCGGCACCCCCCAGTACCTCTCGCCCGAGCAGGCGCTGGGGCGCGGGGTCGACGCCCGTTCCGACCTCTACTCGGTCGGCATCATGCTGTTCCAGCTGCTGACCGGACGCATCCCGTTCGACGCGGACTCGCCGCTGGCCATCGCGTACGCCCACGTGCAGGAGGAGCCGGTCGCCCCGTCCTCCGTCAACCGGTCGCTGACCCCGGCGATGGACGCGCTGGTGGCGCGGGCCCTGAAGAAGAACCCGAATGAGCGTTTCCCCACGGCCGCGGCCATGGGCGACGAGGTCGCGCGGGTGCTGGGCTCCGGGCAGACCGGTGCGCCGGTCATCATCCAGGGCCAGTCGCCCCTGAGCAGCGGAGCGGGCGTGGCCTCGGCCGTGTTCCCGCCGGTGGAGTCCGGGTACCAGGCGCCCCCGCAGTCGGTGCAGCAGCCGTACCAGGCTCCGCACACCCCGACGCCGGCCCCGTACGCGCCGACGCCGGCCCCGCAGCAGCACGCGCAGGGTGGCTACGCCTACCCGCACACGCCGGCGCCGCAGCAGTACGCGCCGCAGACCCCGCCGCCGTACACGATCTCCCCGTCCACGGCGGGCACGACCGCGGCGTCCGGCGGCGGCAAGCGGAACATGCCGGTGCTCGTGGGCGCGATCGCGGTGGCGTTGCTGGCCGTCGGCGGTCTGATCGCGGCGCTCTCGATGAACGACGGCGACAAGGACAAGGGCACGACCGCGGACCCGGGGGCCTCCGCGTCCGCCGGCGCCTCCGCCAAGGCCGGGTTCAAGGGGCCGGACACCACGCGCACGATCGACCCGAAGAAGTGCACGGAGCCGGTGAAGCACTACAGCGAGACCGGCAAGTTCATGGCGCCGGACTTCAAGTACAAGAACCTGCTCTCGGTGAAGGAGTGCATCCAGGCCTCGGGCGGCAGGTACAAGATCGAGACGAAGGACGAAGCCGTGTACGGCAAGGACACGGTGCTGTTCCAGACCCCGGCCGCCGGCGACAAGATCGACAAGGAAGGCACGGAGTTCACGCTGACCGTGTCGAGCGGCAACCCCGAATAGCGCGACAGGCACCGCCACGCGGCGGCGCGGCAGGCTCCGCGGTCCGACACCCCGGCATCCCGGGCACCCGATGGGGTGTCCGGGATGCCGCTTTTGCCCCGCTGTGTAAATCTGGGCGCATATCTCTGACGCGCAGCGAGCAGCTCGTGGCTCGGGACGGGAGGGGCTCCCCGTGATCCAAGGCTTCCGCCCGCCGCACTGGCTGGCCTGCGCGGCTCTGGCGGCCGCCGCGCTCGCGCCCACCGCCTCCGCGTACGCCGGCCCCTTCCTCACCCCGTCCCGGCACGTCGCGGCGCCCTCCTCGCCCTCCTCGCCCGACGACCCCCACGAGGAACTGGCCGGCAGCCTCGCCGGGGTCGGCCGCGAGCACCCCGGGCGGCCTGTGGGCGAGCCCGCCAACCCGGAGCTGGTGGTGGCCTCCCGGCCCCGGGCGCCGGTCCGCCCGCGCGCCGAACCCTCCCCCCGGCCGCCCACCGGCACCGCCGTCGCCGCCCCGAGCCCGCCGCCGTCGGTGGTCACCGCCCTCGGCACCGGAACCAACGACCGGGCCGCCGACCTGGCCGCGCACATACTGCCGCTCGGCACCGGATTCGCCCTGATGGGCCTCGGCCTCGGCTACCTCGGCGTGCGCCTGCGCCGCGGGATCTGAGCGACCCGGACCACCCGGTCCGGGCGCGCTCCGGGTCCGCTCCGGGCGCGCGTCCCCCGTACGGCGTACATCTCAGGATGGTTGCAGGGAGTGAACATACTCGGTATACATACCGAGTATGTCGATCCGTCACGGGCTACTCGCCCTGCTGGAACGGGGTCCTCGGTACGGCTCCCAGCTACGCACCGAGTTCGAATCCCGCACCGGCTCCACCTGGCCGCTCAACGTCGGGCAGGTGTACACGACCCTCGCCCGTCTCGAACGGGACGGCCTCGTCGCCCCCGACGGCGAGGACGCCGCCGGCCACACCCTCTACGCCATCACCGACGCCGGGCGCACCGAGCTGCTCCAGTGGTACGAGCGCCCCGTCGACCGGGCCAACCCGCCCCGCGACGAGCTGTCCATCAAGCTCGCCATGGCCGTGGGCGCACCCGGCGTGGACATCCGCGCCGTCATCCAGTCCCAGCGCCACGCCACGATCAAGGCGATGCAGGACTACACCCGGCTCAAGGCCACGGCGCTCGCCGCGGTCGAGAGCGGCCGGTCCCGCGAGCGCGACGACGTGGCCTGGCTGCTCGTCCTGGAACAGCTGATCTTCCAGACCGAGGCCGAGGCCCGCTGGCTCGACCACTGCGAAGCCCGGCTGGTCCGGCTCTCCCTGCCGGCCGACCGGAGAGCCGCCGAACCCGAACCGCCCCAGGCCGCCGCGGCCGAGACCCCGGCCCCGCCCACCACCGCCCGGCCCCGTCGTACCGCTCGTACGCGTCGTGGCTGAACCACCGTTCCAGGGGGGACACTCCATGCCTGACCAGCCCCAGTCCCAGCAGCCCGTACTGCAGTTGGACCAACTCGTCCGCACGCACGGCAGCGGCGCCACCGAGGTGCACGCCCTGCGGGGGATCAACCTCTCCGTGTTCCCCGGTGAACTCGTCGCCGTCATGGGCCCCTCCGGCTCCGGCAAGTCCACGCTGCTCACCCTCGCCGGCGGCCTCGACACCCCGAGCAGCGGCCGGGTGATCGTCGAGGGCACCGACATCACCGCCGCCGGCCGCAAGCAGCTGGCCGCCCTGCGCCGCCGCAGCATCGGGTACGTCTTCCAGGACTACAACCTGATACCGGCCCTCACCGCCGCCGAGAACGTGGCACTGCCCCGGGAACTCGACGGGATCTCCGCCCGCAAGGCCCGCGCCTCCGCGGTCGCCGCGCTGGAGGAGATGGGCCTCGGTCAGCTCGCCGACCGCTTCCCCGACGAGATGTCCGGCGGCCAGCAGCAGCGCGTGGCCATCGCCCGCGCCCTCGTGGGCGACCGCCGCCTGGTCCTCGCCGACGAGCCGACCGGCGCCCTCGACTCCGAGACCGGCGAGTCCGTCCTCGCCCTGCTGCGCGCCCGCTGCGACGCGGGCGCGGCCGGGATCCTCGTCACGCACGAGCCGCGGTTCGCCGCCTGGGCCGACCGCGTGGTCTTCCTGCGCGACGGCAGCGTGGTCGACGAGACCCTGCGCAGCCACGCCGACTCGCTCCTCTCCGGGCAGGCGGCCGGCCAGTGACCTCTCCGCTCCAAGGCTGGTACCACTCCTGGATCGCGGCCCTGCGCATAGCCCGCCGCGACGCCTGGCGCGCCAAGGGCCGCAGCTCCCTCGTCCTCGCGATGCTCGCCCTGCCGATCATCGGAGTGAGCGCCGCCGACCTCACGCTGCGCAGCGCCGAACTCTCCCCCGAGCAGTCGCTCACCCGGATGATCGGCGCCGCCGACGCCCGGGTGAACGCCTCGTACATGTCCGGGGCCATCAACCAGAGCCCCGACGGCACGGCCTCCGCGCCCGTCGGCGGCTACAAGGACTACGACCCCTCGAAGTCCCCGCGGGAGAAGCCGGCACCGGTGGAGGCCGCGCTCCCGCCCGGGGCCCAGGTCCTCAAGGACAGCGGCGGCTACGCCAAGGTCCGCACCACGCACGGGCTGCTCGACACCCACCTGCGTGAACTCGACACGCACAGCCCCCTGGTGAAGGGCATGATCACGCTCGACCGCGGCCGGCTGCCCGAGAGCTCGGGCGAGGTCATCGCCACCCGGGCCTTCCTGGGGGACTCCGGCCTGTTCGTCGGCTCGTCGGTCACCCCGCGCGGCGCCACCTCCCCGTACAAGATCGTCGGCGCCTACGAGCTGCCGGACGAACTCGAACGTCCCGAGATCATCGCTCCGCCCGGGACGCTGATCGCCCCGCTGAACAAGGCGGTGTCGGAGTCCGGCGGCCGCGCGGTGTCCCCCGACGACACCTACCTGGTCAAGGTCGGCGGCGCGGGTGTCACCTGGGACGCCGTCAAGGCGGCCAACGCCAAGGGCCTGCTCGTCATCTCGCGCGCCGTCATCCTCGACCCGCCCGCCGACTCCGAGGTCCCGCTCTACCGGGACGAGCCGAAGGCGATGTTCGAGCGCGACGGCAACAAGGTCGTCGAAACGGCCATCCTGGCCACCGTCGCGGGCCTGGCCATGCTGGAGATCTGCCTGCTCGCCGGACCGGCCTTCGCGGTCGGCGCCCGCCGCTCGCGCCGCCAGCTCGGTCTGGTCGGCGCCAACGGCGGTGACCGGCGCCACATCCGCTCCATCGTGCTCTCCGGCGGCCTGGTCCTCGGCGCCGTCGCGGCCGTGACCGGCACCGTCATCGGCGTCCTGCTCACCGTCCTCCTGCGGCCGGTGCTGGAGGAGACCCTCGGCAACCGCTTCGGCGGCTTCGACTTCCGCCCCCTGGAACTGGCCGGCATCGCCCTGCTCGCCGTGATCACCGGCCTGCTGGCCGCGATCGTCCCCGCCGTCACCGCGTCCCGGCAGACCGTGCTGGCCTCGCTGACCGGCCGCCGCGGCATCCGCAAGGCCAACCGGGTGCTGCCCGTCCTCGGCCTGATCGCCATCGCCGTCGGCGCCGCGATCGCCCTCTACGGCACCACCTCACAGCTCGGCAGCACCGTCGTGGCGGGCGGCAGCGCCCTCGCCGAACTCGGCATCGTCGCCCTCACCCCGGTCCTGGTCGGCCTGTTCGGCCGGCTCGGCCGGTGGCTGCCGCTGTCGCCGCGGCTCGCGCTGCGCGACGCCGTGCGCAACCGCGGGCGTACGGCCCCCGCCGTGGCCGCCGTACTGGCCGCCGTCGCCGGAACCGTCGCCGTGGCGACGTACGAGCAGAGCAACGACGTCCAGATGCGCCAGGAGTACCGGGCCGACCTGCCGCACGGCACCGGACTGCTGGCGGCCAACGAGAACGGCGCGTACAAGGAGGTGCCCGCCCTGCGCGAGGCCCTCGGCAAGCAGCTGCCGCTGGCGCAGCGGGCGGACATCGAGCGGCTGGTCGTCGGCAAGCCGAGCTGCGAGTCCTTCTCCTCGGACCCCGGCTGCGGCCGCGTCGAGGTCATCACGCCCAAGGAGCAGCGCTGCCCGCTCTACGAGGACAGCAAGGAAGACGACGCGTTCCCGGTGGAGCAGCGGAAGGAACTGCGCCAGGACTGGCGCTGCAAGGAGTCCCGGCACGGCACGCAGCACTCCGTCCTCGTCGGCGACGAGAAGGTGCTGAGCGTGCTCGCGGTCACCGACCCGGGCTCCGTGGCCGCCCTCAAGGCCGGCCAGGCCATCTCCTTCGACAAGCGCCAGGTCAAGGACGGCAAGCTCACCCTGCGGGTCATCACCGACCCGGGGGAGAACGACATCATGCGCGGGCGGTACGACGAGACGCCCGGTGAGGACAAGGTCCTCCCCGTCCACCAGGCACCCGACTCGGTCGAGGGCTGGGGCGTCGAGCTGATCCTGCCGCCCTCGGCGGCCAAGGCCGCCGGACTGGCCACCGCGCCCGTGGGCTCGTACTTCAGCCTCGACGGGATCCCGACCAGCGAGCAGCGGCAGAAGCTGGACGGGGAGATCGACCGGATGGGCGTCGAGGCCTCCCTGCGCATCGAGAAGGGCTACGAGGGCGACAACAGCCTCGTCATGCTCGCCCTCGCCATCTTCGCGGGGATCGTCACCATCGGCGCGGCCGGCATCGCCACCGGGCTGGCCCAGGCCGACGCCGAGGCCGACCTGAAGACGCTGGCCGCGGTGGGCGCCGCGCCGCGGGTACGGCGGACGCTGAGCGGCTTCCAGTGCGGGGTGGTCGCCCTGATGGGCGTCGTCCTGGGCTCGGTCGCCGGGATCCTGCCCGCCGTCGGCCTGCGCCTGACGGAGCAGCGGGCGGCGGAGGCGCTCCACCAGGAGTCGATCGAGCAGGGCTTCATGGCGGTGACGGAAGCCGTGCCGTTCGTGCCGATCTCCGTGCCGTGGGAGACCCTCGGCGGGCTGCTCGTCGTGGTTCCGCTGGGCGCGGCCCTGCTGGCGGCCCTGGTCACCCGCTCCAGCGGCGCGCTGGCCCGCCGGGCCGCGGGGTAGCCCCAAGGCCCGGAACCGGTACCAGGCTGGTGCCCCCGTACAGGGTGGATCACGACTGTACGGGGGCACACCGTGTGAGTACGGAGGTGTGCGAGAGAATGACGGCATGGAGATGCCGAGGAGTGAACGGTCGCAGGACAGCCCCCCGCACGTCCTGATCGTGGGACAGGACGGGACGGCGGTCGGCGACGCCGATGACGAGTCGCGCGAGGTCCCGGTGACGGAAATGGTCGAACAGCCCGCCAAGGTCATGCGGATCGGCAGCATGATCAAGCAACTCCTGGAAGAGGTACGTGCCGCGCCTCTCGACGAGGCGAGCCGGGTCCGGCTCAAGGACATCCATGCCGCCTCGGTCAAGGAGCTGGAGGACGGCCTGGCCCCGGAGCTCGTGGAGGAACTGGAGCGCCTGTCACTCCCGTTCACCGAGGAGGCCATCCCCTCCGAGGCCGAACTGCGCATCGCCCAGGCCCAGTTGGTGGGCTGGCTGGAAGGCCTCTTCCACGGCATCCAGACGGCCCTGTTCGCACAGCAGATGGCGGCGCGGGCCCAGTTGGAGCAGATGCGCCGCGCCCTCCCGCCGGGCGGGCCGCACGACGACGACGAGGACGGCGGCCACGGCGCGATCCGCTCGGGCCCCTACCTCTAGTCTCCGACGGACAACAGAAGAACCGGGTCCGGCCCCGCCCCACGGCGAGGCCCGGACCCGTTTCTCGTCCCGCCCATTCAGCCCCGCCGGCGTTCGAGGCGCTCTTTCAGCCCCGCCGGCGTTTGAGGCGCGGGGGTCCGGGGGCAGCGCCCCCGGCAACGGCGCCGCACCCGGCATCAGGCATCCGGCACGGCACCGCACCGCACGGCACCGCACGGTCCACCAGGTGCGGCTCCCGGCCAGGGACATGGCCGCCGCATACTCAAGGGCATGAGCTACGACGCGATCGTGCTGGCCGGCGGCGCCGCTCGGCGACTCGGCGGGGCCGACAAGCCCGCGCTGAGCGTCGGCGGCCGCGCACTCCTCGACCGCGTCCTCGACGCCTGCCCGGACGCCCGGACCACCGTCGTCGTCGGCGATCGCCGCACCACCGCGCGCCCGGTCCACTGGACCCGCGAAGACCCGCCCGGCGGCGGCCCCGTGGCCGCACTGGACGCCGGGCTGCGTCGGACCACCGCCGAGCTGGTCCTCGTACTCTCCGCCGACCTGCCGTTCCTCGACCGGGAGACCGTAGGGGCCCTGCTGGAGGCCCCGTCCACGCCCACGGCCCCCGGCCAGGACGGGGCGATGCTGCGGGACCCCGACGGCCGGGACCAGCCGCTGGTCGCCGCCTACCGGGCCGAGCCGCTGCGCCGCGAGATCGCCCTGCTCGCCGCCGAGCACGGCACCCTCACCGGGCTCCCGCTGCGCGCGCTCACCGCCGAACTGGACCTCGCCCGCGTCACCTCCCGGCCGCTCGCCTCCTTCGACTGCGACACCTGGAACGATCTCGCCGCCGCCCGCGCCCGGATCAGGGAGCATGGAAGCGTGCTGGAGCAATGGATCACCGCCGTCAAGAGCGAGCTGGGCATCGACCTCACCGTCGACACCAAGACCCTGCTCGACCTCGCCCGGGACGCCGCCCACGGCGTCGCCCGGCCCGCCGCCCCGCTGACCACCTTCCTGGTCGGCTACGCGGCCGCCCACGCCGCCGCCACCGGCGCCGACCCCGCCCAGGCCGTCGCCGAGGCCTCCCGCAAGGCGGCCGACCTGGCGCTGCGGTGGGCCGACGAGGCAGCGGCAGACTCCGCCGAACAGAACGGCTCCGGATGACCCCCACGAACTCCGCCGAGCAGGCCCTCGACGAGGCCCTGGCACTGGTCAGCCGCGCCCCGGAAGGCGGCGCCGGCGACAGCTCGGGCAATGCGGGCCGCGGTGCCGGCGGCGGCACGGGCGCCCACCGCGCGACCGGCTGGCAGCGGGCCCGGGACACCGCCACCCGCGCCGGGAGCGGAGTGCGGCCCCGTACCCACCGGGTGCCCCTCGCGGCCGCCCTCGGCGAGGTCCTGGCCGCCCCCTTGGACGCCCTCACCGACCTGCCGTCCTTCGACACCTCGGCCATGGACGGCTGGGCCGTCGCGGGCCCCGGCCCCTGGAGCGTGCGCGCCGGCGGCGGCGTCCTGGCCGGCTCCGAGCGGCCGGAGCCCCTCACGGACGGCGAGGCGGTACGGATCGCCACCGGCGCCCGGATCCCCGCTGACGCCACCGCCGTCATCCGCAGCGAGCACTGCCGCGAGGCCGGCACCCAGCTCTTCGCCGACCGGCCCGTCCTCACCGGCCAGGACATCCGCCCGCGGGGCCAGGAGTGCCGCTCCGGCGACCTGCTGCTGCCCGCCGGCTCCCTGGTCACCCCGGCCGTACTGGGGCTCGCCGCGGCCGCCGGGTACGACGAGCTGACCACCCGGCCCCGCCCGCGCGTGGAGATCCTGGTCCTCGGCGACGAGTTGCTCACCGGGGGCCTCCCGCACGAGGGGCTGGTCCGCGACGCCCTCAGCCCCATGCTCGGGCCCTGGATCGACCGCCTCGGCGCCGAGGTCATCGGCACCCGGCGGATCGGCGACGACCCGGCGGGGGCCGCGGCCCTGCTGGAGGCCGTCACCACCAGCACCGCCGATGTCCTCGTCACCACGGGTGGCACCGCCGGCGGACCCGTCGACCACGTCCACCCGGTACTGCACCGGGCCGGCGCCGAACTGCTGGTCGACGGGGTGGCGGTGCGCCCCGGGCACCCCATGCTGCTGGCCCGCATCGGGTCCGGGACGCCCGAGGAACACGCGGTGCGCCATGTGGTCGGGCTGCCCGGCAACCCGCTGGCCGCCGTCTCCGGGCTGCTGACCCTCGCCGAACCGCTGCTGCGCGCCCTCGCCGGCCGTCGCAGGCGCCCCCGCTACACGGCGCCGGTGCAGGGCGACGTACCCGGCCACCCGTACGACACCCGGCTGGTGCCGGTCCTGCTGAGCGACGAGCACGCGGTGCCGCTGCGCTACCACGGACCTGCGATGCTGCGCGGTGTGGCCGCCGCCGACGCGCTGGCCGTCGTACCGCCCAAGGGCGCGCGGTCGGGACAGGAACTGGAGATTCTCGATCTGCCCTGGGCTTCTGGAGGATGTTTCACGTGAAACTGCACGGCCAGGACTCCATGGCCCGCGGCGCCGACGAGAAACTCGTCTCCCGGCGCATCAAGCTGCCCAAACGCGTCGTCGAGGCTCCGCTGAGCCAGGTCGGCAAGCGTCTGCTGATGGCCCTGTTCGTGCTCTTCCTCACGGTGTTCGTCGTGTGGCTGGACCGTGACGGCTACCACGACAACGCCAACGAGACGGTCGATCTCCTCGACTGCTTCTACTACGCGACGGTGACGCTGTCCACGACCGGTTACGGCGACATCGTGCCGTACAGCGACAGCGCCCGGCTGATCAACATCCTGGTGATCACGCCCCTGCGCGTGCTGTTCCTGATCATCCTGGTCGGTACCACCCTGGAAGTCCTGACGGAACGGACGAGGGAAGAGTGGCGGCTCAAGCGCTGGAGGAAGAACTTGCGTGACCACACGGTCGTCGTCGGCTTCGGCACGAAAGGCCGCTCGGCCCTTCTGACGCTGCTGGCCACCGGCCTCTCCAAGGAACAGGTCGTCATCGTCGACCCCAGCGCCAAGGTGATCGACACGGCCAACGCGGAGGGGTTCACGGGCGTGGTCGGCGACGCCACCCGCTCCGACGTCCTGCTCCGCGCCGAGCTGCAGAAGGCCCGTCAGATCGTCATCGCCACCCAGCGGGACGACACGGCGGTCCTGGTCACCCTGACCGCCCGTCAGCTCAACCGCGGGGCGAAGATCGTCGCGGCGGTGCGCGAGGAGGAGAACGCCCCGCTGCTGCGCCAGTCCGGGGCCGACGCCGTCATCACGAGCGCGAGCGCGGCCGGTCGACTGCTGGGCCTGTCGGTGCTCAGCCCGAGCGCGGGCACCGTGATGGAGGACCTGATCCAGCAGGGCAGCGGGCTCGACCTCATCGAACGCCCCGCCCGCAAGGCCGAGGTCGGCAAGTCGGTACGGGACACCGAGGACCTGGTGGTGAGCGTGCTGCGCGGGCACCGGCTGCTCGCGTACGACGACCCGCACGCGAGCCCGATCCAGCTGACGGATCGTCTCATCACCATCGTGCGGGCGGTACCGCCCACCTCGCCCGCGGTGCGACTGGGTCCCGCCGAGTAGCCGCGCCGTGGCGTAGCCTCCGGGCCATGCATGCGATCACCATCGAGCAGCCCGGCGGCCCCGAGGCCCTCGTCTGGGCCGACGTACCCGATCCGGTGCCCGGCGAGGGCGAGGTCCTCGTCGAGGTCGCGGCGAGCGCCGTGAACCGCGCCGACGTACTCCAGCGACAGGGGTTCTACGATCCGCCGCCCGGCGCCTCGCGCCATCCGGGGCTGGAGTGCTCCGGGCGGATCGCCGCGTTGGGGCCGGGAGTGTCCGGCTGGTCCGTGGGCGACGAGGTGTGCGCCCTGCTGGCCGGCGGCGGCTACGCGGAGCGGGTGGCCGTGCCGGCGGGCCAGTTGCTGCCGGTCCCGGCGGGCGTGGACCTGGTGACGGCGGCCGCGCTGCCCGAGGTCGTCTCGACGGTGTGGTCCAACGTCTTCATGGTGGCCGGACTGCGGCCCGGCGAGACCCTGCTGGTGCACGGCGGGTCCAGTGGGATCGGGACGATGGCGATCCAGCTGGCGAAGGCGGTGGGCGCGACGGTCGCCGTGACGGCGGGCGGCCCGGAGAAGCTGGCGCGCTGCAAGGAGCTGGGCGCGGACATCCTGATCGACTACCGCGAGCAGGACTTCGTGGCCGAGCTGCGCGAGGCGACGGGCGGGGCCGGGGCGGACGTGATCCTGGACATCATGGGCGCCAAGTACCTCGCCCGGAACGTGGACGCCCTGGCCGTGAACGGGCGGCTCGCGGTGATCGGGCTCCAGGGCGGGGTGAAGGCCGAGCTGAATCTCGGCGCGCTGCTGGCCAAGCGGGCGGCGATCACCGCCACCTCGCTGCGGGCCCGCCCGCTGGAGGAGAAGGCCGCCATCGTCGCCGCCGTACGCGAGCACGTGTGGCCGCTGGTGGCCGCGGGGCGGATCCGGCCGGTGGTCCACGCGGCGTTCCCGATGCGGGATGCCGCTGAGGCCCACCGGGTCCTGGAATCCAGCGCCCACGTGGGCAAGCTGCTGCTCACGGTGTGAGGGCCGGGGGCGGCGCCACTGCGGGGCACTGCCCCCGAACCCCCGGTCCTCGAACGCCGGACGGGCTGAAGAACAGCCTCGCCGGCGTTGGAGGCGCGGGGTCCGGGCGGAGCCCCGGCAACGGCGCCGCACCCGCCCCGCGCCGCACGGCTACAGGCTGCGCAGCAGGACCGCCGGGGATTCGACGCAGTCGGCCACGTAGCGCAGGAAGCCGCCCGCCGTGCCGCCGTCGCAGACCCGGTGGTCGAAGGTCAGCGACAGCTGGACGACCTTGCGGACCGCCAGCTGGCCCTCGTGCACCCACGGCTTGTCGATGATCCGGCCCACGCCCAGCATCGCCGCCTCGGGGTGGTTGATGATCGGCGTGGAGCCGTCGACCCCGAACACCCCGTAGTTGTTCAGGGTGAAGGTGCCGCCGGTCAGATCGGCCGGAGCCAGCTTCCCGGCCCGGGCGAGCTCCGTCAGCCGGGCGAACTCCGCCGACAGGGACTCCGGGTTGCGGTGCTGCGCGTCCCGGACCACCGGGACCACCAGGCCCCGCTCGGTCTGCGCGGCGAAGCCCAGGTGCACCGACGGGAGCCGGACGATCTCCTTGGCCGCCAGGTCCACGGTGGAGTTGAGCTCCGGGTACCGGGCGAGGGCGGCCGTGCAGATCCGGGCCAGCAGCGCGAGCACCGAGATCTTGGGCCCGCCCACCGCGTTCATCGCGGCCCGGGCAGCCATCAGCTCGGTGGCGTCGGCGTCGACCCAGCAGGTGGCGTCCGGGATCTCCCGGCGGCTGCGCGACAGCTTCTCGGCGACCGCCCCGCGCACCCCCTTGAGCGGGATCCGCTCGCCCTGCGCCGCCACCGCCGGGGCCACCGGGGCGGCCGGGGCCGGCTCGGGCGCCCGCAGCGCGGCCAGCGCCGCCTCGACGTCGGCCCGCAGGATCAGCCCCTCGGGCCCCGACCCCTTCAGCGCGCGCAGGTCGACCCCGCCGTCCTTGGCCAGCTTGCGCACCAGCGGCGAGATCACGGGCACCGGACCGGCGGGCACCGCCGGAACCACCGGGGCAACCGGGGCAACCGGGGCCACCACGACGGGCGCCGAGACCGCGGCGGTGACGGGTCGCACCCGTCGCCGACGCGCCGGGCGCGAGTGGTCCTCGCCGTAGCCGATCAGGGGCCGGGGCACGTTGCCGGAGCCTTCGGCCTCGGCCGCCGGCGCGGCCGGGGCCTCCGGGAGCGACGACGCCCCCACCGCCACGGTGATCAGCGGTGCTCCGACGGGCAGTTCCGTGCCCTCCTCCCCGAAACGGGCGGTGACCACACCGCCGTAGGGGCACGGAACCTCCACCATCGCCTTGGCCGTCTCGACCTCGACCACCGGCTGGTCGATGGCGACGACATCGCCCACCGCGACCAGCCAGCGGACGATCTCGGCCTCGGTCAGGCCCTCCCCGAGATCGGGAAGCTTGAATTCCATTACCTGCGGCATCAGTTCTCCCACTGCAGGCGTGCCACGGTGTCCAGGATCCGGTCCACTCCCGGCAGGTGGTGCTTCTCCAGCATCGGCGGCGGGTAGGGGATGTCGAAGCCCGTCACCCGCAGCACCGGCGCCTCCAGGTGGTGGAAGCACCGCTCGGTGACGCGGGCGGCGATCTCCGCGCCCGGGCCGCCGAAGCCGCCGGCCTCGTGGACCACCACCGCACGACCGGTGCGGCGTACGGACTCCACGACCGTCTGCTCGTCGAAGGGAACGAGGGAGCGCAGGTCCACGACCTCCAGGTCCCAGCCCTCCTCGCGCGCCGCCTCGGCCGCCTCCAGGCACACCGGCAGCGAGGGTCCGTAGGTGATCAGGGTCGCGCTCGTGCCGGCCCGCCGGACCAGCGCCTTGCCGATGCCCGGCACGGCCGTCGGCGCCTCGGGCCGCCAGTCGGCCTTCGACCAGTAGAGCCGCTTCGGCTCCAGGAAGACCACCGGGTCGTCGCTCGCGATCGACGCGCGCAGCAGCCCGTACGCGTCCTCGACCGTCGCCGGGGTGACCACCGTCAGGCCGGGCGTGGCCACGTAGTACGCCTCGGAGGAGTCGCAGTGGTGCTCCACACCGCCGATCCCGCCGCCGTAGGGCACGCGGATGGTGATCGGCAGCGGCATCGCGCCGCGGGTGCGGTTGCGCATCTTCGCCACGTGCGAGATCAGCTGCTCGAACGCCGGGTAGGCGAAGGCGTCGAACTGCATCTCCACCACCGGCCGCAGCCCGTACATGGCCATGCCGACCGCCGCGCCCAGGATGCCCGCCTCCGCGAGAGGGGTGTCCGTGCAGCGCTCCTCGCCGAACTCCTTCGCGAGCCCGTCCGTGATCCGGAAGACCCCGCCCAGCGTCCCGACGTCCTCGCCCATGACGTGGACCGTCGGGTCCTCGGCCATCGCGTCACGCATCGCGCGGGTCAGCGCCTGCGCCATCGTCGCGGGCTTGGCCCCCGTCTTCGCGGACTTCGCCGCCGCCACCGTCGTCACGCCTGATCCTCGGCTTCCAGCTCTGCGCGCAGCATGGCCGCCTGCTCCCGCAGGCGGTCCGTCTGCTCCGCGTACACGTGCGCGAACAGGTCCATCGGGTCCACCACCGGGTCCGCGTTCATCCCCTCGCGGAGCGCCGCGGCCATCGCCTCGGCGTCCTCGCGGACCGCCTGGATCGCCGCTTCGTCGATGATCCCGCGGGCGGTCAGCTCACGCTCCAGCAGATCGACCGGGTCGTGCGCCTTCCAGGCCTCGACCTCGGCGTCACCGCGGTAGCGGGTCGCGTCGTCGGCGTTCGTGTGGGCCTCCATCCGGTACGTGACGGCCTCGATCAGGGTCGGACCACCACCGGACCGGGCCCGGCGGACCGCCTCGGTCAGCACCTCGTGCATGGCGGCGATGTCGTTGCCGTCGACGAGCCGGCCGGGCATCCCGTACCCCACGGCCTTGTGGGCGAGGGTGGGGGCGGCGGTCTGCTTGGCGAGCGGGACGGATATCGCGAAGCCGTTGTTCTGCACGAGGAAGACCACCGGGGCCTGCCAGACGGCGGCGAAGTTCAGCGCCTCGTGGAAGTCGCCCTCGCTGGTGCCGCCGTCGCCGACCATGGCGAGGGCGACGACGTCGTCGCCGCGCAGCCGGGCCGCGTGCGCCAGGCCCACCGCGTGCGGCAGCTGGGTGGCGAGCGGGGTCGAGAGCGGGGCTATGCGGTGCTCACGCGGGTCGTATCCGGTGTGCCAGTCGCCGCGCAGCAGGGTCAGCGCCTGGACGGGGTCCAGTCCGCGCGCCACGGCCGCCAGAGTGTCGCGGTAGCTCGGGAACAGCCAGTCCTGGTCCTCCAGGACCAGTGCGGCCGCGATCTCGCAGGCCTCCTGGCCGACGGTGGAGGGGTACACGGCGAGCCGGCCCTGCTTGGTGAGCGCCGTGGCCTGGGCGTTGTAGCGCCGGCCGCGCACCAGCTCGGCGTAGTAGCGGCGCATCAGCTCCGGGTCGAGCCGGTCCGCCGCCTCGGTGCCCAGCACCCGGTAGGGCTCGGGGTCCGGAAGCAGCGGAGCGGCGTCCGTACGGGGGCTCCAGGCGGGCGGCTGGGTGGAACGGTGGGACGCACCGGCACCGGGCAGCTCTTGGACCGTCATGGCGGCGTACACCTCCTCGTGGGAAGCGGGCAGGGGGTGCCCCGGATGTGAGGCCCCTCACCTACCGATTGTTCGGTTGTCCGCGCAATTTGGCTACAGGCGGCTCCAGGCTGTGGACAAACGGGCCCCGGGGCCCTGGGATGGATGCAGGACGTCCAGGAGAGGGAGGCATCGGGCAATGCCGGATGAACAAATGGCCGGAACGGGTTCCGCACCGGCTGCGCCGGGGGGCGCCCAGGGAGCCACGTCAGGCCCGCCCGTCGCACCCCGCCCCCTGGATCCGATCGACCGGTCGATCATGCGACTGCTCCAGGCGGACGGCCGGGCGTCGATACGGTCGGTGGCGGAGCAGGTACACGTCTCACGGGCGAACGCCTACGCCCGGATCAACCGGCTCATCGACGACGGGGTGATCCGGGGGTTCACGGCCCGCGTCAACCATGAGCGCGCGGGTCAGGGCGCGTCCGCCTACATCACCTTGAAGATCGTCCAGAACTCCTGGCGCACGGTCCGCGAGCAGCTGCGCGAGCTCCCCGGCGCGGCGCACATCGCGCTGGTCAGCGGTGATTTCGACGTCCTGCTGCTGGTGCACACCCCGGACAACCGGACCCTGCGCGAGCTGGTCCTGACCCGGCTCCAGGCCATCCCGGAAGTCCTCTCGACGCGCACCCTGCTGGTCTTCGAGGAAACGGATCTCCTCTCCCCGGGCCCGGGGAGCGGTCCGACAATCGCGGAGGAGTAGGCCCGCGCTGGGCCGAACGCGCTACGCGGGAGTCCTGGCCGCCGGCGCCCGGGGCCCGCCGACCGGCGGGCACACCGGGTCGCCGCCGGGCCGGTCGTCATTTGTCAGGGTGGCGAGCGGCCGCCCGTCGACGACCGCCCCGCGCAGGTCCCCGTCCCGGGACACGATCTCCCCGGCGTCGGGGATCACGGCGACGTCCTGTTCGCCGTGCCCGGGTCCGTGCCGGTCGCCGAGGCGGTCGACCATCGCGTGAGGGTGGCCCAGGGGGAGCGGCGTTCGGTGAGGGTGGGGAGGAAGGTGCTCGTGCTGCATGCTCGCACCCCGGCCGGCCGGGGTGCGGCTCAGGAGGTCGGCGGGTGGGGGGTGGTGCGCAGGCCGTCGAAGGCCATGTGGACGACCGCGTCCGCGAGCTGGTCGGTGCCCGTGCCCGAGTGCGGGCGGTACCACTCGACCAGGGAGTTGACCATGCCGAAGAGCAGCCGGGTGGCCAGGCGTATGTCCACGTCGGCCCGCAGGTCGCCCTCCGCCGCGGCGGCCTTGAGCAGGTCCGCGACCTGGTGGTCGAACTCGCGGCGGCGCTCCAGCGCCCAGCGCTCGGTACGGGTGTTGCCGCGCACGCGCAGCAGCAGCGTCACGTACGGCAGCTCGCCGACCAGGACCTCGACCGTGCGGCGCGTGACGTACTCGACGCGCTCGACCGCCCGGCCGCGGACCGCGCCCGGCTCGTCGAGGATCCCGAAGAGCCCGTCGAGGGCGCGGCTGACGGCCCGCCGCAGCAGTTCCTCCTTGCCTGCGACGTGGTGGTAGATCGAGGACTTCGAAATGCCCGCGGCCTTGGAGAGGTGCTCCATGGAGGTGCCGTCGTAGCCGCGCTCGTTGAAGACCTGGACGGCCACGGACAGCAGGGTCTCGGGGGTGTAGGTGTCCCGCTTGGCCGTCGTCATTCGTTCTCCCCCGTGTCGTCCTGGTCGCCCTGGTCGCCCTGGTCGGCCTGGTCGCCCTCGTCGGCCTGGTCGCCCTCGTCGTCGCCGGCCTCGTAGCCCAGTTTGAACAGGGCGAGGGAGGGCGCGTAGCGGCCGCCGGGGACGCGTTCGTCGAGGTTGTGCAGCAGGTCGTAGGCCCAGTCCCGGCCGAGCCGGTCGTGCCATTCGGCCGGCCCCACCGGGTAGTTGACGCCGAGCCGCATCGCCGTGTCGATGTCCTCGGCGGAGGCCGCGCCGCGGGCGACGGCGTCGGCCGTGAGGTCGATCAGCATCGCGACGGTCCGCGCGACGATCATGCCGGGGACGTCGCCGATCACGGAGACCCGCTTGCCCAGCTTCTGGAAGAGGCCGATCGCCTCGGCGAGGGTCCGCTCGCTGGTGTCCGCGCTCGCGGAGAGCGCGATCCGGGTGGCGCCCCGGTAGTCCGACGCGAGGTCGAAGTAGACGACGTCCGCGAACTCCACGGAGGTCTTGCCGTCCGCGAGGACCAGCTGGCCGTCGCCGGGCAGCTGGATGTACGGGCCGCCCTGCGCGGTGGCCACGACCGCGATCCCGGCCTCCTCCAGCAGGTCCACCAGGTCGGCGGCGGGCCCGAGGTCACCGACGACGGTGACCTTCGCCGGGGCCTCCTCGGGGGCGGCGGTGTGCGGCAGCGCGGGCTCGGCGTCCGGACCGTACGGGTACCAGCCGTGCCCGGTCTTGCGGCCGAGGCGGCCCGACTGGACGAGGCGGCGCTGGGCGAGGGAGGGGGTGAACTTCGGGCTGCGGAAGAAGGACTCCCACACCGAGCGGGTCACGGCCTCGTTGACGTCCTGGCCGATCAGGTCGGTCAGCTGGAACGGGCCCATCTTGAAGCCGCCGCTCTCGCGGAGCACGGCGTCGATGGTGGCCGGGTCGGCTCCCTGCTCCTCGTACACCGCGAAGGCCTCGGCGTAGAAGGGGCGGGCGATCCGGTTGACGATGAAACCGGGGGTGTCGGCGCAGCGGACCGGCGTCTTCCCCCAGTCGAGGACGGTGCGGTACGCGAGCTCGGAGGCGGCCGGGTCGGTCGCGAAACCGCTGACCACCTCGACGAGCGGGAGCAGCGGGGCCGGGTTGAAGAAGTGCAGGCCGAGGAAGCGGCCGGGGTGCGCGAGCCCGGCGGCGAGCTCGGTGACCGAGAGGGAGGAGGTGTTGGTCGCCAGCAGCGCGTCCGGCGCGACCACCTCTTCGAGCGCGGCGAAGAGCGTCTGCTTCACGGTGACGTTCTCGACCACCGCCTCGATGACGAGGGCGGCCTCGGCGAGGTCCGCGAGGTCGCCGGCCGCGGCGATCCGGCCGATCGCCTCCTCGGCCTCGGCGCGGTCCAGCCGGCCCTTGGCGGCCATCCGCTCGACCCGGTCCTGGACGAAACCGACGCCGTCGGCGGCGAGCGCGGTGTTGATGTCGTAGATCAGCACGCGGTGACCTGCGAGAAGGGCGACCTGGGCGATGCCCTGCCCCATGGTGCCGGCGCCGACGACCGCCACAGTGCGGGACCGCTCGATTGCTGTCATGCCCTGATCCTCCCGCACACACTTGTCCACAGGTCCGCCGGGCCCTCTTGTCCCGACCGATCGTTCGGTTACTCTAACTCCAGTCTGCTCTTCTTCGCCCGGCTCAACGAGGAGTTGGTCCCTGATGGCCGCCGAGCTCACCGTCCCCCAGCTGTCCGCCAAGCACCGGCCCACCCTGGACCAGGCCCTGTCGGCGATCCGCAGCCGTGCCTACTGGTCCCCGCACCCCGAACATCCCAAGGCGTACGGCGAGACCGCGCCCGCCGACGGGCTCGCCGCCTTCGAGGCACTGCGCGGTACGCGGCTGGACCTGGGCCAGCCCGGCACCGACGGCTGGACGGGCGCCGAGGTGTCCCCGTTCGGTCCGGAGCTGGGTGTCGAGTACCCGCACGTGGACCCGGACGTGCTGCTGCCCGCGATGAAGGCCGGCATGGGCGCCTGGCGCGACGCGGGACCCGAGGCGCGCGCCCTGGTCTGTATCGAGATCCTGGCCCGCATCTCCGCCCGGACCCACGAGTTCGCGCACGCGGTCATGCACACCAGCGGCCAGGCCTTCATGATGGCGTTCCAGGCGGGCGGCCCGCACGCGCAGGACCGCGGCCTGGAGGCCGTGGCCTACGCCTACGAGGAGCAGACCCGCGTCCCGGGTCAGGCCGACTGGTCCAAGCCGCAGGGCAAGAAGGACCCCCTGGAGCTCGGCAAGACCTTCACGGCCGTCCCGCGTGGTGTCGCCCTCATGATCGGCTGCAACACCTTCCCGACCTGGAACGGCTACCCGGGCCTCTTCGCCTCCCTCGCCACCGGCAACGCGGTGCTGGTCAAGCCGCACCCGCGGGCCGTGCTGCCGCTCGCGCTGACCGTCCAGGTCGCGCGGGAGGTCCTCGCCGAGGCGGGCTTCGACCCGAACCTGGTGGCGCTCGCGGTCGAGCGCCCGGGCGAGGGCATCGCCAAGACCCTCGCGGTCCGCCCCGAGATCAGGCTGATCGACTACACCGGGTCCACGGAGTTCGGGGACTGGCTGGAGACCCACGCCCGCCAGGCGCAGGTCTACACGGAGAAGGCCGGCGTCAACACCGTCGTCCTGGACTCCACCGACAACTACAAGGGCATGCTGTCCAACCTGGCGTTCTCGCTGTCCCTGTACAGCGGCCAGATGTGCACCACCCCGCAGAACCTGCTGATCCCGCGCGACGGCATCGCGACGGACGCCGGCCACAAGACCTACGACGAGGTCGTCGCCGACCTCGCCGCCTCGGTCGGCGGCCTGCTGGGCGACGACGCCCGGGCCAACGCGCTGCTCGGCGCGCTGGTGAACCCGGACGTCAAGTCCCGGCTGGAGGCCGCGGCCGCACTGGGCGAGGTCGCGCTGGCCTCCCGGGAGGTCGTGAACCCCGAGTTCCCGGACGCGGTGGTCCGTACCCCCGTCATGGTCAAGCTGGACGCGGCCAAGGCGGACCCGGAGGCGCCGTACCTCTCCGAGTGCTTCGGCCCGGTCTCCTTCGCGGTGGCCGTGGACACCACCGCGGACGCCCTCGACCTGCTGCGCCGTACGGTGCGGGAGAAGGGCGCCATGACGGTGGGCGCGTACACCACGTCGGCGGACACCGAGCGGGCCATCGAGGAGGTCTGCCTGGAGGAGTCCGCGCAGCTCTCCCTGAACCTGACCGGCGGGGTGTTCGTCAACCAGACCGCCGCGTTCTCGGACTTCCACGGCTCCGGCGGCAACCCGGCGGCCAACGCGGCCCTGTGCGACGGCGCCTTCGTCGCGAACCGCTTCCGGGTGGTGGAGGTCCGCCGCCAGGCGTAACCGCGCACCGCGTCACCGCAGGCAGACACCCGGCCCGGGTGGACCGCGCCCTCCTCCTACTCCGCCCGCTCCTCGGCGAAGAGGCGGGAGGAGGCGTCCACCTGGGCCATCCTGCGCAGGGCCGCGAACATCGCGTCGCCCACCACCGTGCCCACGACGACCGCCTCGACCAGGTCCTCGCGGTCCACCCGGCGGGCCGTGTACTCCAGGTCCACCCGGGCCACCCGCTCGGCCGCGTCGGCGTAGTCGTCGAGCAGCTCGGCGAAGGAGCCGTGGCCCACCCGCGCGAGCGAGGCGAGCGAGGCCTCCAGCGCCCCGAACGCCTTGTTCCCGGGGTGGACGCGCCAGCCGCGCTCCTCGACCAGCCGCGTCACCCGTTCCCGGGCCAACACCACCTCGGCGTCGTCGTGACCGCCGCCGTCGCCGTACTCGGGCACCAGCCGCTGGGCCGCGGCGCCGAGCAGCTTGTGCACCGGCTGCTCCTTGTCGTCGATGGCCACGAGGACGTCCCCGATGGCCGCCACCGACAGCCCGCCGACCTCCAGCAGGGCGCGGATCAGCCGCAGCCGCCGTTCGTGCCCGTCGTCGTAGCTCGCCTGGTTGGGGCTGCTCAGCTCCCCCGGCGGCAGCAACCCCTCCCGGACGTAGTACTTGATCGTCGGTACCGGAACCCCGGTACGGCGGCTCAACTCTCCGATGCGCATGACGTGTTCACTCGATTCTCCTTGCCCCGTCCCCGCCCATCATAGATAGTGGCGCTATCAGATAGTGGCGAGCTCCACTATCCATTCCTTGGGGGATCCATGTCTGCGTTACGTACCTGGCACCGTCCACTGACCGTGTTCGCCGGCGTGATGGTCGTGTGGGCCGTCGGCTCGGCCGTGGGTCTCGCCGTCGACGACCGGGTGCTGGTCGGCGCCCCGATCTGGGCCAAGCCCTTCAAGTTCGCCGTCTCCTTCGTCGGCTACGCGCTCAGCCTGGCCTGGATGCTCTCCCTGGCAGTCGCCGCCCGTCCCCGCCTGGCGAGGCCCGCCTGGTGGGCCGGCACGGTCGTCGTCGCGGCGAGCATGGTGGAAATGCTGCTCATGACGGGTCAGGTGGTCCGCGGCCGGCAGAGCCACTTCAACCAGCGAACGCCCCTCGACGCGCAGGTCTACAGCGCCATGGCCCTCACCGTCGTCGTGCTGTGGACGGCCACCCTCGTCATCGCCGTCCTGCTCTTCCGGTCCCGCGTGGTCGACCGGGCCACCACCTGGGCGATCCGGATCGCCGCCGTCCTCGCCCTCGCGGGCGCGGGACTCGGCTTCCTGATGACCACCCCCACCGAGGCGCAGCTCGCGGTCGACGGCGCACCGGTGGTGGGCGCCCACAGCGTGGGAGTGGCGGACGGCGGACCCGCCATGCCGCTGACCGGCTGGTCCACCACCGGCGGTGACCTGCGCATCCCGCACTTCTTCGGCATGCACGCCCTACAGCTGCTCCCGCTGCTCGTGCTCGTGCTCGCCGCCCTCGCGGGGCGCTTCGCCCCGCTGCGCCGCGAGCGGGTACGCCTGCGGTTGACCTTGGTCGCGGCCGGGGTCTACGCGGCGGTGTTCGCGCTGGTGACCTGGCAGGCGCTGCGCGGCCAGGCGCTGGTCCACCCGGACGGGGCGACGCTCGGCGCGGCCGCGGCGATCCTGGTCGGGGGTGTCCTAGGAGCTCTCGCCGCCGTGTTCGTGGGCCGGGGGGCCGCCCCAGTGGAAGAGGGTCATGGCCACACTGGTGGCGAGGTTGTAGCTGGAGACCTGGGGACGCATCGGCAGGGAGACGAGGTGGTCCGCCCGGGCACGCAGCTCCGGTGAGATCCCGTGGCGCTCCGAGCCGAAGGCGAGCAGGGCGTCGTCCGGGAGGGTGAGGGCGCGGATGTCCGCGCCCTCGGGATCGAGCGCGTAGAGCGGCCCGGGGGGCAGCTCGTCCAGGGCGAGGCGCTCGACGGTGGTGGCGTAGTGCAGTCCGGCCCCGGCCCGGACCACGTTCGGGTGCCAGGGGTCGAGGTCGCCGCGGGTCACCACGCCGGTGGCGCCGAAGCCGGCGGCGAGCCGGACGACGGCGCCGACGTTGCCGAGATTGCGGGGGTTGTCGAGGACGACGACGGGGGCCGGCCGGGGCAGCCGCCCCAGCCCGGCGATACCGGCGGCCCGGTCGGGGCGGACCGCGAGGGCCGCGACCCCGGTGGGGTGCACACGGGTCAGCACCCCCTTGAGGTCGGCCCGCCGCGCGAGGCGCACCACGGCGGCCTCGACATCCGGAGCCAGCTCACGGGCCAGCGCCCGTACCGCGGCGGGGTCCTCGGCGATGACCATCCGTACGTCGGCCCCGAACCGCAGGGCGTGCTTCAGCGCGTGGAACCCGTCCAGCAGCACGAGATCCCCCGCCTGCTCGGCCTCCCGCCATTCCCGCACCGTGTCGTCCATACCCCGACCCTACGGTCCGCCGCACGGCTCGCGGACCGGATGATTCAGCCCCGCCTGCGTTCGAGGCGCGGGGTCCGGGGCGGAGCCCCGGGAGCGGCGCCGCAGGGCGCTGTCAGCGCGGCGCGGGCACCTGAACCGGCACCGGCTCGGCGGCGTCCGCCTCGGGCTCCACCGCACGCCGCCGCGCGGCGACCCGTACTCCCAGCCACACCAGGAACCCGGTCGGCAGGAACACCGCGTCCGCGGCGATCATCGCCAAGGAGAAGAACGGCAGCCCGAGCAGCAGCGCGATCCCCGCGTGCTCCAGCATCATCAACGCCAGCAGCACGTTCTTGATCCGCCGGTTGAACAGCGTGAACGGAAACGCCACCTGCACCGCCACCGTGCCGTACGACAGCAGCATCACCAGCGTCCCGCTCCCCGCCAGCAGCGCCGACAGCGCCGGCCACGGGGTGAAGTAGTCCAGCCCCAGCGGGTAGTACAGGGCCGTCCCGTCCTGCCAACGGGACCCCTGGATCTTGTACCAGCCCGCCGTCGCGTAGATCAGGCAGACCTCCGCCATGATCACCAGCATGCCCGCGTTGTGCAGCAGGTTGGCCAGGACGTCCAGCGCCGCCCGCCCCTCGCCCTGCGGCTCGTAGCGGTCGGCCGCCCACCACAGCCCGCAGACCACCCACACCGCCGCGAACGCCGCCGTCCAGCCGTAGCCGAACCGGCCGGTCGCCGCGCCGAAGGCGAGCACCACTGCGAGCACACCCCACAGCACCGGCCCGGCCGCCCCGGCCGTCGCCGTGCCGCGCGTACGGGCCCTGCGCGCGTCCAGCGACCAGACCTGCGCGCACCGGGTCAGCACCAGGTAGATCGCCATCAGGTGGATGACGTTGTCCCCGCCGTCGCCCATGAACACGCTGCGGTTCTGCAGCGACAGCACGCCGACCATGAAGAGCACGGACGTCGCGCGCGTCCGCCAGCCCAGCAGCAGTCCCACGCTCGCCAGCACGGACACCGCGTAGACGAGCTCGAACCACAGCGTCGAGTCCGACCACATCAGCACCGTGAAGGCGTGGTTGGAGTCGATCAGCCGCTCCGCCAGGTCCCAGCTCCACGGCCCGTCCGGCCCGTACAGCTCGGCGCGGTTCGGGAACTCGCGCAGCAGGAAGAACAGCCAGGTCGCCGCGAAGCCGATGCGGACCACGGCGCTCTGGTACGGGCCCAGCGCCTGCCCGGTGACCCGCGCGACCGCCCGGCCCGCCGCCTCGCGGGCGCGCCTCACAGCGTCCACCACGGCAGCTCCCGGTAGTAGGTCTGGGTGTCGGTGGTCTCGGTGCTCCACTTCGGCGCGGGCACCGCCGTGGTCGCCGAGCGCAGCTGGATCCGCAGGATGGTTCCTTCCCGCAGCCCGGGGGCGAGCCGGTTCACCGCGATGCGCCGGAGGTACTCCTCGGACAGCTGCCCGCGCTCGCCGTTCGGCTTGTTGTCCTCGTCGTGGGAGCCGGTGAAGAAGTCCCAGGCGCGGCGGAGCTCGTTCTGCCGGGTGTGGCTCGGCAGCAGGCTGTGCCGGATGGCCTCGCCGTCCTCGGCGCTCAGGTCGCGCCAGGGGATGGTGACCAGCTCGCCGTCCTCGCCCCTGACATCCGCGCGCGCCTCCACCGCGATGTTCTGCTGCAGCGGGTTGGGGGCGAACAGCTTCCAGTTCTGTTCGAACTCCGGGTAGATCCAGCTGTCGATCGTCTTCGCGTGCTGCCGGCTGACCGTGTTGCTCGGGGCCACGTGCAGGAAGACGAACGCGAGGTGCGTGCAGGCGGCCACCGCGACCACCCCCAGGGCCAGGGCGGTCACGACCCGGTACGGGGTGGAAAGACCGGCTATTCCGGGCGCCCGCGGGGGTGACGGAGCGGCCCCTCCGGCGGGCTCGTGCTCGTTCGAATCCATCCCCACCCGATCGTCCGGCGTCCACAGGGTTGACCTCAGAGGTTGACACCCTACGGGCCGCCGTCTCACCATTGAAGCGTATGAACCGAACGATCGGTCGGTCGGGCGGACAGCGGACTCTGGCAGGGGGCCGGAATGGTGGCAGTGACCCCGGAGACGGGGCCGGACACGGCTCTCGGGACAGACAGGACGGACGGGACAGGCATGACTGCTGACCTGGGCGCACAGCTCGCGGCGGCATTCGACGCGGCCGTGGCGGCCGACGAGCGGGTGGAGCCGCGCGACTGGATGCCGGACGAGTACCGCGCCTCCTTGGTGCGCCAGATGGCGCAGCACGCCCATTCCGAGATCATCGGCATGCAGCCCGAGGCCAACTGGATCACCCGCGCGCCCTCGCTGCGCCGCAAGGCGATCCTGATGGCCAAGGTCCAGGACGAGGCCGGCCACGGGCTGTACCTCTACAGCGCGGCCGAGACCCTCGGCACCAGCCGCGACGAGCTGCTCGACAAGCTCCACTCGGGCAAGCAGAAGTACTCCTCGATCTTCAACTACCCCACCCTGACCTGGGCGGACGTCGGCGCCATCGGCTGGCTCGTGGACGGCGCGGCGATCACCAACCAGGTGCCGATCTGCCGCTGCTCCTACGGGCCCTACGCCCGCGCCATGGTCCGGATCTGCAAGGAGGAGTCCTTCCACCAGCGCCAGGGGTACGAGCTGCTCCTCGCCCTCTCCCGCGGCACCGAGGCCCAGCACGCGATGGCCCAGGACGCGGTGGACCGCTGGTGGTGGCCGTCGCTGATGATGTTCGGCCCGCCGGACGACGAGTCGGCGCACTCGGCCCAGTCGATGGCCTGGCGCATCAAGCGGCACTCGAACGACGAACTGCGCCAGCGGTTCGTGGACATCGCCGTCCCGCAGGCCGAGTCCCTCGGCCTGACCCTGCCCGACCCGGACCTGAAGTGGAACGAGGAGCGCGGACACCACGACTTCGGCGCCATCGACTGGGCCGAGTTCTGGGACGTCCTCAAGGGCAACGGCCCCTGCAACGAGCAGCGGATCGGCCAGCGGCGCAAGGCCCACGAGGACGGCGCCTGGGTGCGCGACGCGGCCGCCGCGTACGCGCGCAAGCAGACGGCACAGCAGGTGGCACAACAAGCGGCGAAGCACGCCGGACAGAACGAGGAGGCACGGGTATGACGCAGAACTGGCCCCTGTGGGAGGTCTTCGTGCGTTCGCGCCGCGGCCTCTCGCACACGCACGCGGGCAGCCTGCACGCCCCCGACGCGGAGATGGCCCTGCGCAACGCCCGCGATCTCTACACCCGGCGCGGCGAGGGCATCTCGATCTGGGTGGTGCCCTCCACCGAGATCACCGCCTCCTCGCCCGACGAGCGGGACCCCTTCTTCGCGCCGTCGGCCGACAAGCCGTACCGGCACCCCACCTTCTACGACATCCCGGAGGGCGTGAGCCACCTGTGACCAGCACCGACACCACGCGCCTCACGGGTGCCACCGCCGCGGCGGCGCTCGCGCTCGGCGACGACGCGCTGATCCTCTCCCACCGCCTCGGCGAGTGGGCCGGACACGCCCCCGTCCTGGAGGAGGAGGTCGCCCTCGCCAACATCGCCCTCGACCTGCTCGGCCAGGCCCGGATCCTGCTGTCCCTGGTCGGCGACGAGGACGAGCTGGCGTACCTGCGCGAGGAGCGGGCCTTCCGCAACCTCCAGCTGGTCGAGCAGCCGAACGGCGACTTCGCCCACACGATCGCCCGCCAGCTCTACTTCTCCTTCTACCAGCACGAGGTCTACGGGGAGCTCGCCCGCGGGGACGGCCCGTTCGCGCCGCTGGCGGCCAAGGCCGTCAAGGAGACCGCGTACCACCGCGACCACGCCGAGCAGTGGACCCTGCGGCTCGGGGACGGCACCGAGGAGAGCCGCAGCCGCATGCGGGCCGCCCTCGACGCGCTGTGGAAGTTCACCGGCGAGATGTTCCAGCCGGTGGACGGCCAGGGCGGCCTGGACCTGACCGCCGTGGAGGAGCGCTGGCTGGCCGCGCTGACCGGCGTACTGGAGCAGGCCGGCCTCGACCTGCCCCAGGGGCCACGCACCGGCGCCTGGGCGGCGGGCGCCGGACGGCAGGGCCTGCACACCGAGTCCTTCGGCCGGATGCTCGCCGAGATGCAGCACCTGCACCGCAGCCACCCGGGGGCCTCATGGTGACCGCCGACGCCGGAACGACCCGCCTGGAGGCGGAACTGGCCACGCTGGCCGGCTCCGTCCCGGACCCGGAGCTGCCCGTGCTCACCCTCGGTGAACTCGGCGTGGTGCGCGGGGTGCGGATGCACGAGGACGGCCATGCCGAGGTCACCCTCACGCCCACCTACACCGGCTGCCCGGCCATCGAGGCCATGTCCGCCGACATCGAGCGGGCCCTGATCGGCCACGGCATCCCCGAGGTGACGGTGACGACCGTGTTGGCCCCCGCCTGGTCGACCGACGACATCAGCGCCGAGGGCCGGCGCAAGCTGGCCGAGTTCGGCATCGCCCCGCCCCGGCCGCACGCGGCCGGCGGGCCGGTCCCGGTGACCCTGTCGGTCCGCTGCCCCAACTGCGGATCGACCGACACCGAGCTGCTCAGCCGCTTCTCCTCCACCGCGTGCAAGGCACTGCGTCGCTGCACCGCCTGCCGCGAACCGTTCGACCACTTCAAGGAGCTCTAGATGGCCGCCCCCCGCCACGGCGCGTTCCACCCGCTGACGGTGGCGGCTGTCGACCGGCTCACCGACGACTCGGTGGCACTGACCCTGCGGGTTCCCGAGGAGCTGCGCGAGGACTACCGGCACGCCCCGGGCCAGCACCTGACGCTGCGCCGCGCCGCCCCCGAGGGCGGCGCCGAGGTCCGCCGCACCTACTCGATCTGCTCCCCGGCACCGTCCGCGGCCGGCCCGGGCCCGGAGCGGCTGCGGGTCGGGGTGCGGCTGGTGGAGGGCGGCGAGTTCTCCACCTTCGCCCACAAGGAGATCGCCGCCGGGGACGTGCTGGAGGTCATGGTCCCGGCCGGGCGCTTCGTGCTGGAGCCCACCGCCGCCCCGACCTCGGGGCACTACGCGGCGATCGTCGGCGGCAGCGGCATCACGCCGGTGCTGTCGATCGCGGCGAGCCTGCTGGCCGCCCGGCCCGACGCCCGGTTCTGCCTCGTGCGCAGCGACCGTACGGCGGCCTCGACGATGTTCCTGGAGGAGGTCGCCGACCTCAAGGACCGGTATCCGGCACGGTTCCAGCTGGTGACGGTCCTCTCCCGGGAGGAGCAGGAGTCCGGGCTGCCCTCCGGGCGGCTGGACGAGGAGCGGCTGGTGTCCCTGCTGCCGGCGCTGCTGCCGGTGACGGAGGTGACGGGCTGGTTCCTGTGCGGCCCGTACGGTCTGGTGCAGGGCGCGGAGCGGGCCCTGGGCGCACTCGGCGTCGCGCGGACCCGGGTGCACGAGGAGATCTTCCACGTCGAGGACACCGCGCCGACGGCCCGCCCGGCCGGTTCCGCGGCCCCCGCGCACGGACGGGTCACCGCACGGCTCGACGGCCGCTCGGGCACCTGGCCGGTCCAGGACGGCGAGTCCCTGCTGGACGCGGTGCTCCGCAACCGCGCGGACGCCCCGTACGCCTGCAAGGGCGGGGTCTGCGGCACCTGCCGGGCGTTCGTGGTCTCGGGCGAGGTCCGGATGGAGCGGAACTTCGCGCTGGAGGCCGAGGAGACCGAGGCCGGGTTCGTCCTGGCCTGTCAGTCGCACCCGGTCACCGAGGAAGTGGAGATCGACTTCGACCGCTGAGCGGAACGACGTCCCCTTCGGTCAGGCCCCTGTCCCAGGACAGGGGCCTGACCGTTTCACAGCCTGCCCGTCTTCACTGCCTGTCCGTCCACAAGGCCTGTCCATTTTCCAGAACCTGTTCTATCTTGACGCACCGTCAGACGCGACACCGTCAGACCTGAACGCGCGGGAGGACAGGCAGTGGACTTCACCTTCACCGAGGAGCAGCAAGCCGCCGTCGAGGCGGCCCGGGCCGTCTTCGCCGATGTCGCGCCCGACGGCGTGCCCAGCCCCGCGCTGACCCCGGGGGCCGTCGCCGACGACTTCGACCGCCCGCTGTGGGCCAAGCTCGCCTCATCGGACCTGTTGAGCCTGGTGCTCGCCGAGGAGCACGGCGGAGCGGGCCTGGACGCCGTCGCCCTGTGCCTGGTGCTGCGCGAGGCCGCCCGGGTGCTGGCGCGGGTCCCGCTGCTGGAGCACTGCGCCACCGCCATGGCCGTGCAGGCCCACGGCAGCCCGGAACTGGCCGCCGCCCTGCTGCCCGGCGCCGGGAACGGCACGCTCGTGCTCACCGCCGCCGCCCACGGACGCTCCGGCCACGACCCGGCCGAACTCGCCGTCATCGCCCGCCGCGAGGGCGAGGCGTGGGTCCTGGAGGGTACGCAGACCGCGGTCGCCTGGGCGCACGGCGCGGACTGGATCGCCGTACCCGCGCACACCGGCGAGGGCGAGGCCGTCCTCGCGCTCGTCCCACGGGCCGCCGAAGGGCTGGCCCTCGCCGAGCAGGTCTCCACGAGCGGGGAGCGACTCGCCGAACTCGCCCTCGACGGCGTGCGGGTGGACGCGACGCACCTCATCGAAGCCCCGGGAGCCTGGGAGCGGCTACGTCAGCTCCTCGCCACCGGGACCTGCGCGCTGGCGCTCGGACTCGGCGAGAACGTCCTCACCATGACCAGCCAATACACCGGCAAGCGCGAGCAGTTCGGCTTCCCGGTGGCCACCTTCCAGGCCGTCGCCGTCCAGGCCGCCGACCGGTACATCGACCTGCGCGCCATGGAGGTCACCCTGTGGCAGGCCGCCTGGCGGCTCGACGCGGCGACCGGCGGCGCCGGTGGTCCGCTGCCGAGCTCCGGTGACGTCGCGGTCGCCAAGATCTGGGCCGCGGAGGGTGTGCGCCGGGTCGTACAGACCGCCCAGCACCTGCACGGCGGGTTCGGCGCCGACACCGACTACCCGCTGCACCGCTACCACGCATGGGCCAAGCAGCTGGAGCTCCAGCTCGGCCCGGCCGCCGCGCACGAGGAGGCCCTGGGCGACCTGCTGGCCGCCCACCCCCTCGGCTGAACCGGCTCCTCGTCAGAGGACGAAGGCCGGGTTCCCGTTGTCCGCCACCATCGGGCGCCCGGCACCGTCCCAGGCCTGCATCCCGCCGTCGACGTTCACCGCGTCGATCTCCTGGCGCACCAGGTACTGGGTGACCTGCGCGGAACGCCCGCCGACCCGGCACATCACGTACACCCGGCGACCGTCCTCGACAGCCTCGGTCAGCTCACCGAAGCGGGCCACGAAGTCGCTCATCGGGATGTGCAGAGCACCCTCGACGTGGCCGGCCGCCCATTCGTCGTCCTCACGGACGTCGAGGACAAAGCCTTCGGAGGGCACCGCGGTGGCGTCCACCGAGGGAAGCGGTCCGAAGTTCATAGCTGTCGCCTTCTCTCTTCACGAATCTGCTGCCAACCTATCCGACCACCCGGTACGGGCGGACCGGGCTCACTCGGCGGCGAGCTCCGCCGCCAGCTCCGTCTCGCGCTCGGAGACCTGCGCGAGCAGTTGCTCCGCGATCTCCTCCAGCAGCCGGTCGGGGTCCTCGGGCGCCATCCTCAGCATCGACCCGATCGCGCTGTCCTCCAGCTCCTTGGCCACGAGCGACAGCAGCTCCTTGCGGCGTGCCAGCCACTCCAGCCGGGCGTACAGCTCGTCGCTCTCGCCCGGTACCGCCGCCTCGGGCGCCGGTCCGGCCGCCCATTCCTCGGCCAGCTCGCGCAGCAGCCCCTCGTCACCGCGCCCGTAGGCCGCGTTGACCCGCGCGATGAACGCGTCGCGCCGCTCCCGCTCGCCTTCCTCCTGGGCGAGGTCGGGGTGGGCCTGACGGACCAGCTCGCGGTAGAGGCGGCGCACCTCCTCCGCGGGCCGCACCCGCTCCGGCGGCCGCACGGGCCGGTCGGTCAGCATCGCGGAGGCGTCGTCGGAGATCCCGTCCGAGCCCAGCCAGTCGTGGAACAGCTCGTCCACCCCGGGCATCGGCATGACCAGCGAGCGCGCTTCCCTCGCCCGCCGCAGGTCCTCGGGATCGCCGCTGCGGGACGCCTTCGCCTCGGCGATCAGGGCGTCCAGTTCGTCGAGCCTCGTGTACATGGGGCCGAGCTTCTGGTGGTGCAGGCGGGAGAAGTTCTCCACCTCCACCCGGAAGGTCTCCACCGCGATCTCGAACTCGATCAGCGCCTGCTCGGCGGCCCGCACGGCCCGCTCCAGGCGCGCCTCCGGGCGCTCCCCACCGGTGACGGAGGAGTCACCGGAATCACCGGGGACTGTCTGCTCAGGCTGCTCGGTCTGCTCGCTCACCCGGCCAGCCTACGGCCCACCCGCGCGGGCGATGTTTCACGTGGAACATCGCCCGCCGCGGCAGGGCCCGCCACGGCTCCGACCGAACCGCTCAGGCCCTGGTCGGAGCACCCGCGGGCACCCGCGGAAGATCCGTGGAGCACTGTCAGACCCCGATCTCCGCCGCGATCCGGCCGGCCCGCACCGCCGCCACCAGGTCGGCGTGATCGGCCTCGGTACGGTCGGCGTAGGCCACGGCGAAGGTCGCCATCGCCTCGTCCAGCTCGTCGTTCTTCCCGCAGTACCCGGCCAGCAGCCGCGGGTCGACGCTGTGCGCGTGCGCCCGGGCCAGCAGGGCGCCGGTCATCCGCCCGTAGTCGTCGATCTGGTCGACGGCCAGAGCCGCCGGGTCCACGCTGCCCTTGCGGTTGCGGAACTGCCGCACCTGGAAGGGCCGGCCCTCCACCGTGGTCCAGCCCAGCATGATGTCGGAGACCACCTGCATCCGCTTCTGCCCGGCCACCACCCGAAGGCCCTCGTGCTGTTCCGGGGCCGGCGCGAAGCCCAGCCCGGGCAGGTGCGGCAGCAGCACCGAGGGCCGCGCCTCCTTGACCTGGAGCACCAGCGGCTCGCCCCGGTGGTCCAGCAGCAGGACCACGTACGAGCGGGTGCCGACGCTCCCGGTGCCCACCACGCGGAAGGCCACGTCCTGGATCGCGTACCGGGCCAGCAGCGGCAGCCGGTCGCCCTGGAGCGTCTGCAGGTAGGGGCCGAGCGAGGCCGCCACGGCGGCCGCCTCCCCGTCCCCGACCCGGCGCAGCACGGGCAGCGCGTCGACGAAGCGGCGGCCGCCGTCCGGCCCTATCTCCGTGGACTTGGCGGCGAACCGCGCGGAGGTGTTGTTGCGGGCCTTCTCCGAGACCCGCTCCAGCGTGCCCAGCAGATCGCGGGCGTCGGTGTGCGAGACCAGTTCCTCGTCGGCGATGGCGTTCCACGCGTCGAGCGCGGGCAGCTTGGCCAGGAGTCGCATGGTGCGCCGGTAGGCGCCGACCGCGTCGAGTGCGGCCGCCCGGCAGGTGTCCTCGTCCGCGCCCGCGACCCGGCCCGCCAGCACCAGCGAGGCCGCCAGCCGCTTCACGTCCCACTCCCACGGGCCGAACACGGTCTCGTCGAAGTCGTTGAGGTCGATGACGAGCCGCCCGCGCGCGTCCCCGTACAGACCGAAGTTCGCCGCGTGCGCGTCGCCGCAGATCTGCGCGCCGACCCCGGTCACCGGACCACCGGACAGGTCGTGGGCCATCAGCCCCGCCGCGCCCCGCAGGAACGCGAAGGGGTTCGCGGCCATCCGGCCGACCCGTATCGGCGTCAGCTCGGCGACCCGCCCGGCGTTCGACTCCTCCACCGCCCGCACGGCGTCCGGCCGCCCGGCCGGCGCCACGAAGGCGGCGTGCGCCGACCGCGGCAGGCGGGCGCGCAGGGCCTTGCCCTCCTCCTTCGGCGAACCGGCCGCCACCCTCGGAGCGAAGCCCGCCACGTCCGGAATCCGCTGACCCGCAATCGCCGCCATCGACGCCGCCCCCACCCGTTCACTTCATTGATCGCTTCTCGAACGGGCTGACCGTATCTACAGCCCGGCGTCCCTGGCCAGCAGCGCCGCCTGCACCCGGTTCTCGCAGTCCAGCTTCGCCAGGATCCGGCTCACGTACGTCTTCACGGTGGCCTCGCTCATGTGCAGCCGTCGGCCCGCCTCCGCGTTGGACAGGCCCTCGCCCAGCAGCGCCAGCACACCGCGCTCCCGGTCGCTGAGCTCCGCCACCTGACGCCGGGCGACCTCCCCGCGCGCGGCGGCCTTCCCGGAAGCCAGCTGGTCCACGACGTGCCGGGTCGCCCCCGGCGAGAGGTACGCGTCCCCGGCGGCCGCCGCCCGGACCGCCCCGATCAGCTCGCCCGGCGCCGAGTCCTTCAACAGGAATCCCGCGCCGCCCTCGCCGAGCGCCCGCAGCACGTTCTCCTTCTCGCCGAAGGTGGTCAGGATCAGCGCCCGCACCTCCGGCACGGCCCGCCGCAGTTCGCCCAGCGCCGACAGCCCGTCCATCACCGGCATCTGGATGTCGAGCAGCATCACGTCGGGCGCGTGCGAGCGGGCCAGGTCCACCGCCTCCTTGCCGTTCGCCGCCTCCGCGACGACCTCGATGTCCGGCGCCGAGGTCAGGATCATCCTGATCCCGGCCCGGATCAGTGGCTCGTCATCGGCGATCACCACTCTGATCACTTCGGCTGTCACCCCGCGCTCCTACTGCTCGACCTCGTACTCCTGCTTTTCCACGAGCTTGCCGTCCCTGAAGCAGAACCGGAAGATCCGGTCCGTTCCCAGGGCGCCCGGCTGGTCCTCGGCCAGCAGGGCCAGACAGTCCGAGCCCGCGGGCCTGGGCGGCCCCTTCCGGGCGGCCCCGGCGGTCATGAAGTTCTCCCCGGTCGGCAGCCGGTCGCGGACGGACTGCTCCGTCTCGCCCACGTGCACGGCGTCGAACTCGTCCCGGTCGATCATCGCGTCGCTCGCCGAGTCGATCAGCAGCACCACCCCGGCCCCGAACACGATCACCAGCAGCACCACCGCCGCGAAGGCGATCCCACAGCCCACCGCGACCCCACCGGACCGGCTGGGCATACGGACGGCCAGCTCCCGGTCCACCGCCTGCCAGTCCATCGGCTGCTCGCCGCCCCGCCCCGGCGGCGGACCGCCCGCGTACGCGTGCGCCTGCTGCCCGAAGTCGTCGGCCACGTCCACCACGCCGGCCGGCTCCGCCCCGTACGGCAGGACCCCGGCCACCCGGAACCCGCCGCCCTCGACGGGGCCCGCGTGCACCATCCCGCCGACCAGCCGGGCCCGCTCGCGCAGCCCCGTCAGACCCTGCCCGCCCGACACCACCTCGTCGGCCGCCGGACCCGCCGACGGCCCGTTGGCGATCTCCACGACCAGCGAGTCGTCCTCGAAGCGCAGCTCCACCGCGATCGGCGCCCCCGGCGCGTGCTTGTACGCGTTCGTCAGGGCCTCCTGCACGATCCGGTACGCGGCGTGGTCGCACGCCGCGACCAGTGGCCTCGGCCGGCCCGCCGTGGTCATCCGGACGTCGGTCCCCGAGCCCCGAGCCGCCTCCACCACCCCCGCGATACCGGCCACCCCGCGCGCCGCGGGCTGGGCCTCCTCCACGGGCGCGGACGCCTCCACCCCGTCGCGCAGGATGCCGACGACCTCGCGCAGCTCGTGCATGGCGGCCACCGAGGCCTGCCGCAGCACGCCCACCGCCTCACGCTGACGGTCGGTGAGCTTCGGATCCACCTCCAGCGCACCGGTGTGCACGGAGATCAGCGCCAGCTGGTGCCCGAGGCTGTCGTGCATGTCCTGGGCGATGCGCTGACGCTCGCGCAGCCGCGCCTGCCCGGCGACCATGGCCCGCTCGCGCAGCAGCTGCCCGTTGCGCTCCTGGAGCGCGCGCAGCAGGGTGCGCCGCTGCGACCAGTACCGGCTGGCCAGACCCGGCATCACGGTCGTCGCCAGGAACATCAGCGTGGAGAACACGATCACGAGCAGCGGCTGCATCTGTGCCCGCTGGTCCACCACGCTGCAGCCGATCGCCGCCACGAAGGCCAGCGTGAAGGCGGCCAGCGCCCGGCCCACCCCGACGATCCGCCGGCCGGCCGACCAGCCCAGCAGGGGCAGGACGAAGAAGGCACCGGGCAGGAAGGTGACCACGCCCGAGGCGAACACGAGCGTGCTCCCCGGCAGCCTGCGGCGCGTCAACGTCAACACGACCGCGACCACGGCTCCGAGCAGCATGCGCCGCCAGGAGGCGTTGCTGACCTCCTCGACGCCCAGGCCGAGGATGGCCAGCACACCGCCGAGCGCCAGGTCCCCCGCCAGCATCCGCCGGGTCCACGGCTCCGGGCCCCTCAGCCAGTCCCAGCCGGCCCGCGTCTTCGCCTTCGCATCCACGCGCCCGACCCTAGACACCCGCACCCCGGCCCGGCCGCCCTCTTTCGTCTCGCCCCGCACGACGAAAGTCGACCGCGGCCCCACCGCGGCCTTCCCTCACCGGTACCGGACCACCCGGACACCGGACTCGCGGAAACCGTCCAGGTCCCGCAGCTCTTCGGCGGAGGAGTCGATCAGCCCCACCATCCCCGACTCGCTGTGCAGTCCCGCGAGGAGCACTCCGGTGCTCTCCCGCCCCCGCGCGTCCAGCCGCCTCACCCACACCAGGGCCCGGCCCCCGGCCGGCAGGGCCCTGAGGCCCCCGACCGCCGCGGCCACGGTCGGATGCTCCGAGACGGACAGCACCGGGCCCAGCTCCGCCATGGTGGAGCTGAACCAGTCGGCCTTGTCCGGCGCGGGCACCGGCCCCGCGGGCTCGTTCCGGTCCCAGGCGGCCAGGAACCCCCAGGGGTCGGCGTTGGGCAGCAGGAACGGCTCCTGCGGCCCCTTCGGCACGACCACCGCGGCGTCGAGCATCGCGTGGCGCCAGTCACCGGTGCGCAGCGCGGCGGTGGTCTGGCAGGCGAACAGCCACCCCCGGGCGGTCTCGTCCTCGGCGGCCGGCTCGACCAGCTCGACGGGATCCGCGAACGTGTCCCTCAGCCACCGCTCGGCCTTGTGCCGGGCGGTCCTCAGATCGGGTGCGGCCGGCGGCACCCGATCCCCGGGCTCGACCCGGGCGAAGACCAGCTGCAGCACACCGACCTGGTCCAGCCGTGCCAGCCCGCCGGTCATCCCGTCCAGGAACACCACCTGACCGTTGTTGTTGTGCGCGTAGAGCAGGTGCCCGCTGACCTCGGTGCCGCCGATGACGCGCCGCACCCACACCACGCCCTGGGTGTCCGGTCCGGTCTCCTCGGCCCGCGTGATCACCTCGTCCCAGCTCGCGCACCGCAGCTCGCGCGCGGCAGGGAAGTAGCGGCGCAACAGCAGCTCCCACCAGCCGGGCGCCTCGTGCGCGGGCTGCCAGGGCAGCGGCGAGGAGGGGCCGCCCGCGATCGCCGCGGCCGTCGTGACCACGCAGCCGCGCGCGTTCAGCCGCCTCGCCTGCGCCTGCGGGTCGCGCTCGACCGGCTCGCGCGTGTACGCCGAGGCGTCGCCCCACGGATCGTACGAGGCGGGGTGGAACGGCTCCCCGTAGTCCTTGGGCACCACGAGCGACGCCGCCAGCATCGGCGTGCGCGGATAGCCCGGCTGCTCGGTGGTCCGGCAGGCGAACAGCCAGGTCCCGGCGTCCTCCGTGACGGGCTCGATGCTCACCAGCTCGACGAGCCCGTTGTACGTGGACAGCAGCCACTCCAGCGCGGTCTGCCACGGCTCGGCCTTCGAGGTCTTCGCCAGGCCCGCCCGCTGCCAGCCGCCGTGGCGGACGTAGGCCAGGTATTCGTCGAGGGGCAGGTGCGTCGGGGGGAAGTCGACCCGGGACCCGTCCTTGGGCACGATCACCAGTTTGTTGAACGGACCCACCATGGGGTCCCCGGCGTCGATGCTCTCCTGGGTGTCGTACCGGACGATCCAGGCCAGCTCGTGCTCCTGGGTGAGCTCCGGCTTCAGCACGATCGTCCACGGCTCCGAGGCGAACGCCTGCTCCAGGCGGGCCCGGGCCGCTTCGAGGGCCTCGTTCAACGTGAGCATTTCTGATTCCTGACGACGCTAGCGGTAGGGGACATGGGCGATCTCGCTGATGTTGTGTGTCTCGAGTGTGGCCAGCTTCCCCGTCTGGCCGTCCAGGAAGACGACCCCATGGGGCGTGTTCACCGCGTTGAAGACGTGGCCGGCCGTCCCGTGGCGCGAGATGGCGACCACACTGCGCGAATCCGGCCCCCGCGCCTCCAGGTCCTTGACGATGTCGTCGTAGCTGCTGACGACCTTCTTCGCGCTCGGCTCCACACCCAGTTCCTTGTACGGGATGTCGCCCGGCCCGGTCTTCGGCGCGGCCGACACCTCCACACCGTCCAGCCTGCGGTCCAGCGTGACCACGTTGTTGGTGCAGTTGTACTGGTAGCCCGGCATGTTCGTGTTGTTCATGTCCTTGAGCCACGGGTACTGGTCGTCGATGAACTTCTGGGCGTCCTTCTTCCCGACCGAGTCGGCGTGGATCGAGGGCCGTTCCGTCACGCCCTTGGTCGGCTTCGCCAGATGCGACCAGGCCGACGGCTTCGCCGCCGCAGCCTCCGCGACCCGCACCCCCGCCCGGGCACCGCCGAAGCCCTTGGTGCCGATGAGCTCCGGCACGAGCCGGCCCAGGCCCTCCGACGGGTCGTTCTTGAAGCTGTCGATCAGCGCGCCCGGGATCCGCTCCGGGTGGGCGGCCGTCGACACCAGTCCGGCCAGCGTCATGTTGAGGTTCTGCTGGTATTCGGCGGGGTGGGTGAGGTTGTACGGGTCCATCGGGTTCAGGCCGCGCGCGAAGTTGAGCAGCCCCGCCGTGCCCTTGACCACGCCGCCGACGAAGTGGTTGAGCTCCACCGCCTGGCCGCCGTAGTAGTCCGTGAGCCCGGCCAGGGCCCGGTCCGTCGCCGAGGGCTCCTTCGGGGCGTGCTCCAGCGCCGCCTCCATCGCCTTGGCCACGGCCCCTGCGGCCTCGTCGCGCTGCCTGCGGGCCTCCTTCAGGATCTCGTGGGCCCGCGTGCCGTCGGCCTTGCCGACGTCGACCGGTTTCTGCGGCTCCGGTCCGGGATCCCGGCCGGCCTTCGCCGTCGCGTTGTAGGTCTCGACCTTCGCGGCGTACGACTCGTGGGCGTCCTTGGCGGCCTTGACCGCCGCCTTGTACAGGTCGATGGCCTGCTGCGCCTGCTTCTGCGCCCATTCCACCGTTTCCGCGTACCGGGTCAGCGCGCCCGCCGCCGCCTCACAGGCGTCGGAGGCGTGCAGCCAGTCGGTGGGGTGCATCGCGAACTTCTCGCGGAACGCGTCGGCCGCCTGCCCCTTCCAGTGACCCGAGTCCAGCGCCCGCATGCCCTGGCCGACCCGGTCGAACGCCCCCTGGAAGTCGTTCAGGTGCTTCGCCGACTCCCGGATCTTCGCGGGCTTGCCGTGCACCAGTTCGTTCGCCTGCTCGGTCTGGCCGAGCTGCTGCTCGCCGACCGAAGCACCCATGTCCGAGGCGAAGTCGTCGCCCCAGTCCTCGACCTTGTCCGCCCAGTCGTCCGCGCCGACGTACTCCAGGCCGGCGCCGATCCCGTCGGTGGCCTTGTCGACGCCCTGACCGACGACCTTCTTCGCACCCTCCCAGCCGTCGTCCAGCTTCTCCAGACCCTTGTCCAGGAGACCGCCCCAGTCCGCCATCAGCGCTCACCGCCCGAGGGCTGCACCTGCGGCTGCGGCGCCGGGCCGACCCAGTCGTCGACCGCCGCGTCCACCTCGTCCCGCATCCCCGTCGCGTTGATGATCTGGTTGCCGAGGAGCATGTCCGAGCTGTTGACGTCCCGCACCGCGCCCTTCCAGGCCTCCTTGCTGTTCTCGCGCGCCCGTTCGAAGGACTCGTCGCTGTAGTCCGCGTCCCGGATCTGCGTGTACGGGTTGTCGGAGAGGACCTCGCCCCAGTCCTTGTCGATGACGTCCTTCTCCGACGCGTACGGATTGCCCATCGCGGAGTTCGTCAGCACCTTGAAGCTGCCCTGGATGTACTGGTCCTGCTCGTGCATCACACCCGCCGACAGACCGACGTCGAACGCGAACTGGTTCCCCTGCTGCACGAGCGCCCGTACGCCCCACTCCCAGCGCTCGCAGAACGTCTTCATCGAGGCCGTCAGGCCCTCGTTCCCGCTCTCCATCCCCGACAGCGCCAGATCCGTGAAGCCCCGGCCCATGCTCGCCGAGCCCACCATCCCGAGCTCCTTGAGCTCACCCAGCGTGTCGGTGATGCCCTTCGCTATCTGTCCCAGCGCCTGCTTCGAGACATCTACGTCCGCCCCGTCCCCGCTCACACCTGCTCCTCCCGTCCGTCCCCGTCGAGCGCCGCGCCGTCCGGCACCAGCCCCCGCACCGGCGGGAGGACGATCCCGTCCGGCCCCGCCGCGTCCAGCGCCACCCCGCATGGGAAGTCCAGCGCCGGGATCACCTCGTCCAGCAGTCGCGCGCCGACGATCCGCCGGTACGGCCACTCCCGCTCGGCCTCACCCCGCGCGTCGGCGAACCGGGCCAGCGTCGCCGGCTCCGAGAACGCGCAGATCCAGTCCAGACCGCCCAGCTCCGCCGTCCACAGGCCGCCGCGGTCGTCCAGCGGCACCAGCACCACCCGGCTGCGGAAATCCGCCAGCCGCTCCAGTACCGCCTCGCGGGCCGCCTCCACGTCCACCTCGCCGGCTTGATCCGGCTCACGCACCGGTTCGGCCGGCGCCGGCGGCGTCCCGGTGTCCGCCCGCTCCGTCGCGGCGGCGCGCAGCCGCCCCCACTCCTCGTCGAAACCCACGCACGACTCCTCGCACCGACCGGCGAGCACGATCGCGCACATCCGGCGGCCACAACTGGTCTCACAATTCGGACAGTTGGCTCACCCTAACCCTGTCGTCCGACAGGACCACAGGTCAGGGGCACCGAACAGGGACGTACGTCACACCCGCGACCGGGGCGGGAAAACACGAAACGGCCGCCACCGCTTTCGCAGTGACGACCGTCTCGTCGATGTGGGCGAGGGGGGATTTGAACCCCCACGTCCCGAAGGACACTGGCACCTGAAGCCAGCGCGTCTGCCGTTCCGCCACTCGCCCGAGCAGCGCCCCAGTGGATCTTCCCTTTCGGGCCTTTCCCCTGGCGACGTCGAAACATTAGCACGGGGAACGGGGTGGATTCACATCGCTTTCCCGGCACCCCCGCACCCCGCCGTGGACGGCCCCTCCCGCACTCCGCTCCCGGTGCGGGACACTGTCCCTGGAGCGCCCCTACGATCCCTTGTGAGGACCAACACTCGTCCTCACAGGAACGATGGGGAACCACCCGAATCCGCCACGCGTGGATACGATCAGTAAGCAGTACAGGGCGACAGCGACGGAGGAGGTGCCCCATGGGAGTTCTGAAGCGGTTCGAGCAGCGACTCGAAGGTCTGGTGAACGGCACCTTCGCCAAGGTGTTCAAGTCCGAGGTCCAGCCGGTGGAGATCGCCGGAGCCCTCCAGCGGGAGTGCGACAACAACGCCACCATCTGGAACCGCGAGCGGACCGTCGTCCCCAACGACTTCATCGTCGAGCTCAGCGCCGGCGACTACGACCGCCTGAGCCCCTACTCCGGGCAGCTCGGCGACGAGCTCGCGGGCCTCGTCCGCGACTACGCCAAGCAGCAGCGCTACAGCTTCATGGGCCCCATCAAGGTCCATCTGGAGAAGGCCGACGACCTCGACACCGGGCTCTACCGGGTCCGCAGCCGCACCCTCGCCTCCAGCACCTCCCAGCCGCAGGCCCCTCAGGGCGGGCAGCAGGGCGGTCAGGCGGCCCCGGGCGGCTACGGATACCCCCCGGTCGCGGCCCCGCCCATGCCCAGCGCCCCGCCCCCGGGCGGATCCGGCGCTCGGCGGCCCGCTCCGGGCGGACCCGCCGGACCGGCCCCCGCGGCCGGCCCGGGTGGCCCCCGGCGCCACTGGATCGAGATCAACGGCACCCGCCACCAGATCTCGCGCGCCACGCTCGTACTCGGCCGAAGCACGGAAGCCGACGTGCGGATCGACGACCCCGGCGTATCGCGCCGGCACTGTGAGATCCGGACCGGAACGCCCTCGACGATCCAGGATCTCGGGTCCACCAACGGCATCGTGGTGGACGGGCAGCACACCACCCGCGCTACGCTCCGCGACGGCTCGCGGATCGTCGTGGGCAGCACCACCATCATTTACCGGCAAGCCGAAGGGTGAAGCGGGGGCAATGTCAGAGCTGACCCTGACGGTCATGCGGTTGGGTTTCCTGGCCGTTCTGTGGCTGTTCGTCATCGTGGCCGTCCAGGTCATCCGTAGCGATCTCTTCGGGACGCGCGTGACCCAACGCGGCTCCCGTCGTGGTGGCGGAGGCGCCGGCGGCGCCCCGCAGCAGGCGGGTGGCCGGCAGGCCACGCCTCCGCAGCAGCGCCAGCGGCGCGGGGCACCCACCAAACTCGTCGTCTCCGAGGGCATCCTCACGGGAACCACGGTGGCCCTCGCCGGCCAGACGATCACGCTTGGCCGCGCGCACGACTCCACGATCGTGCTGGACGACGACTACGCGTCCAGCCGCCATGCCAGGATCTATCCCGACCGTGACGGCCAGTGGATCGTCGAGGATCTCGGGTCCACCAACGGCACGTATCTCGACCGGACCCGGCTGACCACCCCGACGCCCATTCCGCCGGGCGCACCGATCCGCATCGGCAAGACCGTCATCGAGCTGCGGAAGTAGTACGAGAATGAGCGAGCGGAGCGAGCGCGCGGCGGCGATCCGTCCCACCGAGGGCACGGACCCGAGCGCGTTCCCGACCGGAGGGTGGGCAGTGTGGCTCGAGACCGGTTGTACCCGGAGGCAGCTTCGTCGACAGGGCAGGTGCGCATGAGTCTGTCCTTGCGGTTCGCCGCCGGATCACACAAGGGCATGATCCGTGAGGGGAACGAGGACTCCGGCTACGCCGGTCCCCGGCTCCTCGCGATCGCCGACGGCATGGGAGGCCAGGCCGCCGGCGAGGTCGCGAGCTCCGAGGTGATCTCCACCCTCGTGCAGCTCGACGACGACGTCCCGGGCTCCGACATCCTCACCTCGCTGGCCACGGCCGTGCAGCGCGCCAACGACCAGCTGCGCGTGATGGTCGAGGAGGACCCGCAGCTCGAGGGCATGGGCACCACCCTGACCGCCCTGCTGTGGACCGGCCAGCGCCTCGGCCTCGTCCACGTCGGCGACTCCCGCGCCTACCTGCTCCGCGACGGCGTCCTCACCCAGATCACCCAGGACCACACCTGGGTGCAGCGCCTCGTCGACGAGGGGCGCATCACCGAGGAAGAGGCCACCACCCACCCGCAGCGCTCCCTCCTGATGCGCGCGCTCGGCAGCGGCGACATCGTCGAGCCCGACCTCTCCATCCGTGAGGTCCGGGCCGGTGACCGCTACCTGATCTGCTCCGACGGGCTCTCCGGCGTCGTCTCCCACCAGACCCTGGAAGAGACCCTCGCCGACTACCACGGTCCGCGCGAGACCGTGCAGGCGCTGATCCAGCTCGCCCTGCGCGGCGGCGGACCCGACAACATCACCTGCATCGTCGCCGACGTCCTCGACACCGACAGCGGTGACACCCTCGCCGCCCAGGTCAGCGACACCCCGGTGGTCGTCGGCGCGGTCGCCGAGAACCAGCACCAGCTCTTCGACGGCGGCAACGCCATGCAGACCCCGGCCGGCCGGGCCTCGGGCCTCGGCCGCCAGGGCCGGCCCCCCGCCGGCGCCTTCGGCCCCCCCGGCAGCGGCGACGCCACCGGCTACGGGTACTCCGCCGACCAGGGCAAGGGCGCCGGCGCGTACGGCACCTTCGGCGAAGCCGACGCCTACACCGCCGACCCCGGCTACGAGGACACGTACGACCACCCCCGCAGGCGCCGCAGCAAAGGGCGCAAGTGGACCACGCGTACGCTGACCCTGCTCATCGTCGCCGGTGTCGTCGGCGGTGGCCTCTACGCCGGCTGGCGCTGGACCCAGACCCAGTTCTACGTGGGCGTGAAGGGTGAGCACGTCGCGCTCTTCCGCGGGATCAGCCCGAAGCTGGGGCCGCTGGAGCTCTCCAAGGTGGAGACCGACCGCCCCGACATCGAACTGAAGTACCTGCCGCCCTTCAAGCGGAAGCTGGTCGAGGCCACCATCAGCGAGAACAGCTTCGACGCGGCGCGCAAGAAGCTCGATGATCTCGGCGTCCAGACGTCCGCCTGCAAGAAGGACGAGGAACGCCGCAAAGCCGAGGCGCAGAACAGCCAGACGCCCGCCCCCAGTCTGACTCCCGAGGAGCAGCAACTGGTCGGGCTGTGCGGCAAGTAGTAGACATACGCGGGCGCAGGGGGCCTGCCACACCATGAGCGTTGTCACCAATACCACCACCATCGGCGCCATCGAGCTGCCGAGCAGGCGGAACACCGAGCTCCTGCTGCTCGGCTTCGCCGTGCTCATCCCGATGTTCGCCTACGCCAACGTGGGCCTCGCGATCAACGGCTCCCTGCCCCCCGGCATGGTGCTCTACGGCCTCGGCCTCGGCGCCCTCGCCGGGATCGCGCACCTGGTCGTGCGCCGGTACGCCAAGTACGCCGACCCGCTCCTGCTCCCCCTCGCCACGCTCCTCAACGGGCTCGGCCTCGTCCTGATCTGGCGCCTGGACCAGTCCGAGCGCCTGCAGAACCTGGCGAAGCGGGCCTTCGGCGGGTTCTCCCCCTCCGCGCCCCGCCAGATGATGTACACGGCGGTCGCCATCGCCCTGTTCGCCGCCGTCCTGCTGGTCCTCAAGGACCACCGCGTCCTGCAGCGGTTCACGTACATCTCCATGGCCGGCGCCCTGGTCCTGCTGATCCTGCCCGTCATCCCGGGCCTGGGCGCCGACGTCTTCGGCGCCAAGATCTGGATCAGCGTCGGCGGCTTCTCCATCCAGCCCGGTGAGTTCGCGAAGATCGTCATCGCGATCTTCTTCGCCGGCTATCTGATGGTGAAGCGCGACGCGCTGGCGCTGGCCAGCCGCCGCTTCATGGGCCTCTACCTGCCGCGTGGCCGCGACCTCGGCCCGATCCTGATGATCTGGGCGATGAGCCTGCTCGTCCTCGTCTTCGAGAACGACCTCGGCACCTCGCTGCTCTTCTTCGGCATGTTCGTGATCATGCTGTACGTGGCCACCGAGCGCACCAGCTGGATCGTCATCGGCCTGCTGATGTCGGTGGGCGGCGCCGTGGTCGTCGGCACCTTCGCCAGCCACGTCCAGGCCCGTGTCAACGCCTGGCTCGACCCCTTCGCCTGCTACACCACCTCGGGCGCCTGTGAGCAGGTCGGCCAGTCGATCATGAGCTTCGGTTCCGGCGGGGTCCTCGGCGCCGGCTGGGGCCAGGGCAACTCCGACCTGATCGGCTTCGCCGCCAACTCCGACTTCATCTTCTCCACCGTCGGCGAAGAACTCGGCCTCGCCGGAGTGATGGCCTTCCTCCTGCTCTACGGGCTCATCATCGAGCGCGGCGTGCGCACCGCCCTCGCCGCCCGCGACCCCTTCGGCAAGCTCTTCGCCATCGGCCTCTCCGGCGCCTTCGCGCTCCAGATCTTCGTGGTCGCCGGCGGAGTCATGGGCCTCATCCCCCTCACCGGCATGACGATGCCCTTCCTCGCCTCCGGCGGTTCCTCCGTCCTCGCGAACTGGATCCTCATCGCCATCCTCATCCGGATCAGCGACACCGCACGCCGCCCCGCACCGGCCCCCGCCCCGTCCCCCGACTCCGAGATGACCCAGGTGGTCCGTCCGTCATGAACAAGCCCCTGCGCCGCATCTCGCTGTTCTGCGGGCTGCTCGTCCTCGCCCTGCTGATCCGCACCAACTGGCTGCAGTACGTGCAGGCGGAGGAGCTCAGCACGCGCAAGGAGAACCGCCGGGTCCAGATCGCCCAGTACGCGACCGAGCGCGGCAACATCATCGTCAAGGGCGACCCGATCACCGGTTCCAAGGTGACCGACGGCAGCGACTACAAGTTCAAGCGGACCTACACGAACGGTGAGCTCTGGGCTCCCGTCACCGGGTACGCCTCGCAGGCCTTCGGCTCCACCCAGCTGGAATCCCTCGAGGACGGCATCCTCACCGGCAACGACGACCGGCTGTTCTTCGACCGCACCATCGGCATGTTCACCGGGGAGAAGAAGCAGGGCGGCAACGTCGTCACCACGCTCAACCCCGAGGCCCAGAAGGCCGCCTTCGAGAAGCTCGGCAAGAACAAGGGCGCCGTCGCGGCCATCGACCCGCGCACCGGCGCCATCCTGGCCCTGGTCTCCACGCCCTCGTACGACCCCTCGCGCTTCGCGGGCAACTCCAAGGACGACGAGAAGGCCTGGGTCGAGCTGAAGGACAGCGAGGACAAGAACCTCGTGAACCGCGCCCTGCGCGAGACGTACCCGCCGGGCTCCACCTTCAAGGTGGTCACCGCGGCGGCCGCCCTCGAACACGGCGTCGTCCAGGACATCAACGCTCCGACGGACACCCCGGACCCGTACTTCCTGCCGGGCACCAAGACCGAGATGGTCAACCACGCCAAGGGCTGCGAGAAGGCGAGCCTCAACGAGGCGCTGCGCATCTCCTGCAACTCGGTCTTCGCGAACATGGGCGACAAGGTCACCCGCGACAAGATGGTGGAGACCTCGGAGAAGTTCGGCTTCAACAACGACAAGATCGACGTTCCGATCCGCGCGTTCGCCAGCATCTACGACAAGAAGATGGGCAAGGACGGCAACGCCCAGAGCTCCATCGGTCAGTTCAACACCGCCGCCACCCCGCTGCAGATGGCCATGGTCACGGCCGCGATCGCGAACGACGGCAAGCTGATGAAGCCGTACATGGTCGACATGCTCCAGGCGCCCAACCTGGACGTCATCGAGAAGCACGAGCCGCAGGAGATGAGCCGGCCGCTGTCCGCGGGCAACGCGCAGAAGGTCCAGCAGATGATGGTCAACGTCGTCGCGAAGGGCACCGGCGAGAAGGCCAGGATCAACGGTGTGACGGTCGGCGGCAAGACCGGCACCGCCCAGCACGGCGAGGGCAACAAGAAGCGCCCGTACGCCTGGTTCATCTCCTACGCCGATAACGCCGACGGCACCTCGCCCGTCGCCGTCGCCGTCGTGATCGAGGACAGCGAGGCGGACCGCGAGGACATCAGCGGTGGCGGTCTGGCCGCTCCCGTCGCCAAGGCGGTCATGGAAGCGGTGCTGAACAGCCAGAAGTGACCGAGGGATCACGGCCCGGAGTTCAGTGACTCACATCACAGAATTTCGGCCGGGTCCGAGCGTACGGTACCGGTCCAGTATCAGCCTGTGGCCACGAACCGATCACGGACGATCGGCCGGTAGCCTTTGCGCGAACAGCACACCGCCGGACCACACACAGGTGCGGTCGGGACTGACGGAGAGGGCTGCAACGTTATGGAAGAGCCGCGTCGCCTCGGCGGCCGGTACGAGCTGAGCCACGTGCTCGGCCGTGGTGGCATGGCCGAGGTATACCTCGCCCACGACACCCGGCTCGGCCGTACCGTCGCCGTCAAGACCCTGCGTGCCGATCTCGCCCGTGATCCGTCCTTCCAGGCCCGGTTCAGGCGCGAGGCCCAGTCGGCCGCGTCGCTGAACCACCCGGCGATCGTCGCGGTCTACGACACCGGCGAGGACTACGTCGACAACATCTCCATCCCGTACATCGTGATGGAGTACGTCGACGGTTCCACGCTGCGTGAGCTGCTGCACTCGGGCCGCAAGCTGCTGCCCGAACGCACGCTGGAGATGTGCATCGGCATCCTCCAGGCCCTCGAGTACTCGCACCGCGCCGGCATCGTGCACCGCGACATCAAGCCCGCCAACGTGATGCTGACCCGCACGGGCCAGGTCAAGGTCATGGACTTCGGCATCGCCCGCGCCATGGGCGACTCCGGCATGACCATGACGCAGACGGCCGCCGTCATCGGCACCGCCCAGTACCTCTCGCCCGAGCAGGCCAAGGGCGAGCAGGTCGACGCGCGCTCCGACCTCTACTCCGCGGGCTGCCTGCTCTACGAGCTCCTCAGCGTCCGGCCCCCGTTCGTCGGCGACTCCCCCGTGGCCGTCGCCTACCAGCACGTACGGGAAGAGCCGCAGCCGCCGTCGAACTTCGACCCCGAGATCACGCCCGAGATGGACGCCATCGTCCTCAAGGCACTGGTCAAGGACCCCGATTACCGCTACCAGTCGGCCGACGAGATGCGCGCCGACATCGAGGCCTGCCTCGACGGCCAGCCCGTCGCCGCCGCCGCCACCATGGGCGCGGCCGGCGGCTACGGCTACCCCGACCCGGGCAGCGGCTACGGGCACCAGGGCTACGACCAGCCCACCACCGCCCTGCGCACCACCGATCCCGGTGCCCAGACGTCGATGATGCCGCCCATGCCCCCGGGCGACGGCGGATACGGCCACGGCGGCTACGACCAGGGCCCGGGCCGCCGCCAGAAGAAGAGCAAGGCGTCCACCGTCCTGCTCGTCGCGGCGGGCATCCTCGTCCTGGTCGGTGCGATCCTCATCGGTCGTTCCCTCTTCGGAGAGGGCGCCGACAACCGGCCCGCCGTGCCCAAGCTCATCGGCCAGACCTTCGATGTGGCGCAGAAGAGCGGCGACAACGTCGGCCTCAAGGTGGTCAAGGGCCCCGACGCACCCTGCGACGACCAGCCCAAGGGCAACGTCTGCAAGCAGGATCCCGCGGCCGACACCAAGGTCGACAACGGATCGACCGTCACGGTGACGATCTCCTCGGGCGCGCCCAAGGTGACGGTCATCAACGTGCAGAGCCTCAGCTTCGAGGAGGCCGAGAAGCAGCTCAAGGAGAAGGGCTTCCAGGTCGACCGCAAGCCGCAGGAGTCCGACCGGCCGGCCGGGACCGTCCTCGAGCAGAGCCCGAAGAGCGGCACCGAGGCGGAGCGCAACAGCGTCGTCATGCTGACCGTCGCCAAGGAGATCTCCAAGGCCACGGTGCCGGAGCTCAGGGGCAAGAAGAAGGACGAGGCGGTCAAGGCCCTCACGGACGCCAAGCTCCGGCTCGGCAGCGTGACGGAGACCGAGTCTCCCGGAGCCGCTCCCGGCACGGTCGTCAGCCAGCAGTTCGAGGCGGGCCAGGAGATCGAGGTGGGCAAGACGGTGAACATCACCATCGCCAAGGCCTCGGCGCAGACCACGGTGCCCAACTTCAACGGCCTCACCGTGGACCAGTACAAGGAAGAGCTGCGGCGCGCCAACCTCCGGCTCGGCGTCGTCAACGGCTCGACGGACGGCAACGCGGTCGTCGTGCGCACCGACCCGCTGCCGGGTACCCCGGTCGCCACGGGCCAGACCGTGAACGTCATCGCCCTCGGCGGTGGCGGCCAGCAGCAGGGCGGCAACAACAACGGCGGCCTGATCGGCGGCCTGGGCGACAACCGCTGACGCGACCGCCCTGGTGGCCCCGGCCACCGGAGCGACCGAAAGGTCCGGCCTCCTCCCCGTTCCCGGGAAGGAGGCCGGACCTTCGTGCGTGCCGGACCTTCGTGCGTGCCGGACCTTCGTGCGTCCCGCCGCTGTACGGCCGCCTGCGGCCGTATCCGGGACGGGTGGGTCTCGTGGGGCCCAGGAGGCGCCGGCGCCTCCCAGAAGGGCCCTCCGGGGCCCTGACGGCGCCAGGCCGATCAGGTCCCGCCCGCTCAGCGCAGCTCGGCCGGCGGGGTCCGCTTCGCGTCCGCCTTCTCCGTGCGGACCAGCTCGCCCCACACGATGTACCGGTACTTCGAGGTGTAGACCGGCGTGCAGGTGGTGAGCGTGATGTACCGGCCGGGGGCGGTCTTCCCCGAGTCCTTGGGGACCGCGTTGATCACGTCGGTGTTGAGCTTCGAGGTCTGGCGCAGCTCCGCGAAGACCTTGTAGACGTACCAGGTGTCGCGGGTCTCGAAGACGATCGCGTCGCCGTTCTTCACCTTGTCGATGTTGTGGAACTTCGCCCCGTGGCCGTCCCGGTGCGCGGCGAGCGAGAAGTTGCCCTTCTCGTCCCACGGCAGCGCCGACTTCACCGGCTCCGTGTAGTACCCGGCCACGCCGTCGTCGAGGGTGTCGGGGTCGGTCCCCGCCTTGACGAGCACCTCGCCGTTCCTCATCGCCGGTACGTGCAGGAAGCCGACGCCGTCCTGGGTGTCCAGCGCCCCCGGCGGGGCGGCCTGCGGGGACGGGGCCTGCCACTGCCGGCGGATCTCGTCCCCGCGCGCCGACGCCTGCCGGTCCGCGAGCACGTTCGTCCACCACAGCGAGTAGGCCACGAACAGGCCCAGCACCAGGCCCACGGTGATCAGGACCTCGCCCAGCAGGCTCAGGAAGCCCGCGAGCACACTGCGGTTGCCGACGGGCGGGGCCGCGGCGCGGCGGCGGGCACGAGACACTGCTGATTCGTCCTTAACTGGTCAGCGCGGGCGGCGGGCCCTGGCTGCGGGGGCGTTCATCGGTCATCCTGCCCCATACGATCAACCGGTAGGTGCTGGTGAACTCCGGGGTGCAGGTGGTCAGCGTGATGTACCGGCCCTCGGATGTGAATCCCGAACCCTCCGGCACGGGCTTGATCACCGCCACGTTCGTCGGCGGTGTCTGCGCGAGCGACGAGGTCGTCTCGTACGTGTAGTAGGCGTCCCGGGTCTCGACCACGACGGGATCCCCGGGCACCAGCCGGTTGATGTAGCGGAACGGCTCGCCGTGGGTGTTGCGGTGTCCGGCCAACGCGAAGTTGCCCTGCTTGTCGGCCGGCATCGCCGTCTTCAGCGCGCCCTCGCCGTAGTGCCCGACCATGCCCTTGTCGAGCACCTTCGGCTTGCTGATGCCCTCCGCCACCGGGACCTTCACGTCCAGCTTCGGGATGTGCAGGATCGCGAAGCCCTGGCCGGGCTCGAAGGCCGTCACGGGCGGTGCGGCGGCCCCGGAGCCGCCGGGATCCTTCTCCCAGTTCTGGCGCAGGGAGCCGGCGGCGCCGTTCGCCACCCGTTCCGCCAGCAGGTTCGTGTACCAGAGCTGGTAGGCGACGAACAGAAGCATCACCAGGCCCAGCGTGATGAAGAGCTCTCCGCCCAACCGGCTCGCGATGACCACCGGGCCGCCCGATGCCGGCCGCCTGCGCCGCCGGCCGCCCCGCCTGCGGCTACGTCGGGCGGCCTGTTTCGCGGCCTCCTGAGCGGCCCTGCGTCGCGCGGCCCGGCCCTGCGTGGGCGCGGACGGCGCGACCGCGGTCACGCGACGGCCTTGCCCACCACCGGGGCCAGCCCCACCGAGCGCTCCACGGCACCCGCGTCACCGCACCGCACCAGCCAGTTGGCGAGCATCCGGTGACCCCACTCGGTCAGCACCGACTCGGGGTGGAACTGCACGCCCTCGACGTCGTGCTCCCGGTGGCGCAGGCCCATGATGATCCCGTCCTCGGTCCGCGCCGTGACCTCCAGCGCGTCCGGCAGGGTCCCGGGCTCGGCGGCGAGGGAGTGGTAGCGGGTCGCGGTGAACGGCGACGGCAGTCCCTCGAACACCCCGAGCCCCTCGTGGATCACGGGCGAGGTCTTGCCGTGCAGCAGCTCGGGCGCCCGGCCCACGACGCCTCCGTAGGCGACCGCCATCGACTGCATGCCGAGGCACACGCCGAAGACGGGGACGGCCGTGCTCGCGCAGTGGCGGACCATGTCGATGCAGACGCCCGCCTCCTCCGGCGTACCGGGACCGGGGGACAGCAGCACGCCGTCGAAGCCGTCCTGCGCGTGCGAGAGCTCGACCTCGTCGTTGCGCAGCACCTCGCATTCGGCACCGAGCTGGTAGAGGTACTGGACCAGGTTGAAGACAAAGCTGTCGTAGTTGTCCACAACCAGAATGCGCGCGCTCACGGAGTGGCTCCCGATCCCTCGTCCACCGTCACATCGTTGAACGGAAGAAGCGGCTCGGCCCACGGGAAGACGTACTGGAACAGCACGAAGACCACCGCGAGAACCAGTACGAGCGAGATCAGCGCGCGGACCCACGCGTTTCCCGGCAGGTGCCGCCAGATCCAGCCGTACATGCCGCCCGATTCCTTTTCGTCCACGTTCGTTCAACGCACCGCGGGGGCGGTACGCGAACAGACTAAAGGCAGCGGCCCGAAAGGGTGGGTCACCCGGACAAACCCTCCGGTGGCCCCTGGGCCGCGGGGCGCGTCCCGGTCAGCTCCGCCCAGACGACCAGCCGGTGGCTGTGGCCCCATTCCGGATCGCAGGTCGTCAGCGTCAGATAACGGCCGGGCGCCCGGAACGGCGATCTCTCCGGGACGGGGTCGACCACGGCGACGTCGGTGGGCAGCGTGCGCAGGGGCGCGGAGCGGAGCGTGTAGGTGTACCAGGTGCTCGCGTCCTTGAGGATCACCACGTCGCCCGGGCGCAGTCGCGGGAAGTCCTTGAAGGGGTCCCCGTAGGTACGCCGGTGGCCGGCCACCGAGAAGTTCCCGACCGCGCCGAGGGGGGCGGTGGCGGCGTAGTGGCCCAGTCCCTTCTTCAGCAGTTCGGGGTCGGTGCCCTCCAGGACGGGCTTGACCCAGTCCGGGCCGAAGCGCGGGACGTACATCTCGGCGAAGGCCCGGCCGGCGGGATGGCGCTCGGGCGGCGCGGTCGGCGGTGGGGACGCCGGCGCGGCCTGCGAGGGGGCCTGCGACGGCGTCGGCAGGGGCGCGGCGGCGGGGGCGGCCGCCCAGCGGTCGCGCATCCGGTCCATCTCCCCGTCCATGGCCCGGTCGGCCTTGACCCCGGTCCACAGCAGGACGTAGGCGACGAAGAGCACGATGAGGGTGCCCGCCGTCAGGCACACCTCGCTGAACGTCCGTACCACCAGGCGCAGTACGACGTCAGGACGGACCCGATCACGGGGTGGGCGCCACCGGCTTCGCATAGTGGAGGTCCACTGTGCCGGAGTAGCCGGGAAGTGTCAGTGCCTTGTGCTCGTCCACTTTCCAGCCGAGCCCGTACGCGTTCACGTACAGCTGGTAGTTCTGCAGGGCCGGGGAGGCGGCGAGGGCCTTCTTCATCGTGCCCGGGTCGCCGACCGCCGAGATCTTGTACGGGGGCGAGTAGACGCGGCCCTGGAGGATCAGGGTGTTGCCCACGCAGCGCACCGCGCTGGTGGAGATCAGCCGCTGGTCCATGACCTGGATGCCCTGGGCACCGCCGCGCCACAGAGCGTTGACCACGGCCTGCAGGTCCTGCTGGTGGATCACCAGGTCGTTGGGCTGCGGCTCGGGCACGTTGGGGATACGGGCGGTGGCGTTCGGCGGGGCGTCGTTGAGGGTGACCGTCAGGCCCTTGCCGGTCAGCTCCTCGGTGCCGGAGGCGGCGCGCAGGGCGGCCAGCTTGGCGTCCTCGGCCTTGGTGCTGCCGTCGTCACGCTCCGCGAGGGTGTCCACCCGTCCGCGGACGGCCGCGGTGCTCTGCTCCAGCTCCGCGTTGTTCTGGCTGCGCTCCTTGATGAGGTCGGACAGCTTCAGGAGTGAGGCATCCGTCCGGATGTTCGTACCCTTGGAGGTGTTGAAACTGGTGACGAAGAGCAGCCCGGCCAGGGCGAAGACGGCGGCCGTCAGCAGCCGGACCGGCCTGGCCCGGCGACGGGGACCCGCGGAGGAGTCGTCTGAATTGCTCAACGTACCCTTCTCCTTCAACGCCACAGGTCCACTACGCTAACGGACGCCCGGGGCAGGCAAGGTCCCCAGCGCATCGACAGGAGAGCCCCTCGTGCCGAAGTCACGTATCCGCAAGAAGGATGACTACACGCCGCCGCCGAGCCGGCAGCCGCAGAACATCCGGCTGACGAATCGCAGCTGGGTCGCCCCGGTCATGCTGGCGTTCTTCCTGATCGGACTCGCGTGGATCGTCGTTTTCTACGTGACCGAGACCCAGCTGCCGATCGAGTCGCTGGGCAATTGGAACATTGTGGTCGGTTTCGGCTTCATCGCCGCCGGATTCGGCGTATCCACGCAGTGGAAGTAGCACCCGACAGCCCCTGAGGGAAGCTCTCCCCATGAGTTATCCACAGCGTCATCCACACCTGAGGAAAAGACAGAAGATCTGTGGATAACTCTGTGGAGAGTTGACGCCGGTGTGATCAGGTGAGTTCCGCGGTGCGGATCAGGATCAGCATCGCGGCCAGCAGGAAGGCCACCGCGCAGGTGCCCCACTGGACGAGCGCGCGATGCCGGCCCGCGGTGGGCATGAGCATGCCCAGACCCACCAGCGCTCCGGTGACCAGGCCACCCACATGGGCCTGCCAGGACACCGTGAGCGCGCCACCGAGCGGTACGAAGGTCAACACCAGCATCAGCACGACCATGACGATCACCGGCCGCATCTCGTAGCGCAGCCGCTTCGCCAGGACGACGGTCGCGCCCAGCAGACCGAAGACCGCGCCGGAGGCACCGAGGGTCGGGACGTTCGGCTCGCTCAGCAGATAGACCAGCGCGCTGCCGCCGAGGCCCGAGAGCAGGAAGACCGCGAGATAGCGGACCCGGCCCAGCGCCGCCTCCAGCGGCCCGCCGATCACCCACAGGCCGATCATGTTGCCGATGATGTGCCACCACTCGATGTGCAGGAACACCGAGGTCAGCAGCCGGTGGTACTCGCCCGCGGAAACTCCCCGGACGGGCCCGACGAGGTATTCGAACTCCCGGTACCGGCCGATCAGCTCCATCTGGACCGCGAGCGCCGGGTCGGAGAGAACCGCGAGGAACACCAGGACGTTGATCCCGATGAGGATCTTGGTGACCAGGTGGGGATCGGCGGCGACCACCCCGCCCGCGATGGTGCGCGGCGCGTTCGCGGTCGGTTGGTGCCCGGTGCCGGAGCCCGCGCGGACGCACTCGGGGCACTGGAAGCCGACCGAGGCGCTGATCATGCACTCGGGGCAGATGGGGCGCTCGCAGCGGGTGCAGCGGATCCCCGTGTCGCGGTCCGGGTGGCGGTAGCAGCCCGGCAGACGGTCGGTGTCCATCGGTTCCCTCGGTCAGCGGCGAGGCAGGGCTGCCCCGCCGGTACGTATCCAGTACGGACGGGCGGGGCCGGAAGGTTCCCGGGCGTCAGCGCTTCTCGACGACCACGGACTGGATGATCACGTCGTCCAGGGGGCGCTCGGTCCGCGGGTTGGTGGGGCCGGCGGCGATGGCCTGCACGACCTTCTGGCTGGCCGGGTCGGTGACCTCGCCGAAGATGGTGTGCTTGCGCGTCAGCCAGGCGGTGGGCGCGACGGTGATGAAGAACTGCGAGCCGTTGGTGCCCGGGCCCGCGTTGGCCATGGCGAGCAGGAAGGGCTTGGTGAAGGCCAGGTCGGGGTGGAACTCGTCCGCGAACCGGTAGCCGGGGCCGCCGGTGCCGTTGCCGAGCGGGTCGCCGCCCTGGATCATGAAGCCGCTGATGACACGGTGGAAGACGGTGCCGTCGTACAGCGGGTCCGTGGTCTTCTGGCCGTCGGTGGGGCGGGTCCACTCCCGGGCGCCCGTGGCGAGCTCGACGAAGTTCCTGACGGTCTTCGGGGCGAAGTTCTCCAGCAGCTCGATCTCGATGTCGCCGTGGTTCGTCTTCAGGGTGGCGTAGAGCTTCTCGGCCACGGATCTGCCTTCCATAGTCATCACTGTCGGTCCAGATGGTCGCACGGAGCGCTCCGCGGCACTGAAATCCTCCACCCGTATGCCCTGTCACGCATGCCTGTCCGCGATATGGCAGGCATGATCCGACAAAGGGTGGAAAGGTGAACTGTGTCCGCCACCGAGGAGGAGGATCCCGTGACCGGCAAGGAGAGCATGCGCCTGGCAGCCGAGAGCGCCAGGGAGAGTGTGCGGCACGCGACGGAAGTGGTGGCACCGTACGCGGAATCCGCCAAGGAAGCCGCGGTGCACTACGCCCAGGAAGCGAACGAGCGGCTGGCACCCAAGGTGTCGTACGCGGCGACCAGCGCCGCCCAGCACGCCCGTTCGACCTACGACTGCCATCTTCATCCCCGGCTCAAGGCGGCGCGGGCCCATGTGCCGCCCCCCGTCGACCGGGCGGCGACCCAGGCGCGCCGGGCGGCGCGGCAGGCCGCCGAATACACCCAGCCGAAGATCGAGAGCGCGATCGCGGCCGCCACACCGGTGGCCGAGGAGGCCGCTTCCCGGTCGACGGCCGCCATCGCGGCGCTGCGCGGCCAGGTGACCGCCAAGGAAGTGCAGAAGCTGGTGCGACGTCATCGGCGGCGCGAGCGCAACGGAAAGATCCTGCGCGGTGCCGCACTGGTCGGCGTACTGGCGGCGGCCGCCTTCGCGGCGTGGAAGTGGTGGGACCAGCAGTCGAATCCGGACTGGCTCGTCGAACCGCCGGCGGCCACCGAGCTGTCGGCACGCGACGCGGCGCCGACCGGCTTCGACGAGGAGCTGGCCGAGAAGGAGCGCGAGGCCGAGTCGGGCCCCGACGACAAGCAGCTCTGAGCGGCGCACGGGAAGGGGCCCGGATCCTGTCACCAGGATCCGGGCCCCTTTCGCGTCCGCGGGGCGTCAGGTGGGGAGGGTGAGCACCGTGCCCGGGCGGATGAGGTCGGGGTTGGGGCCGACGGCTCCCCTGTTCATCGCGTAGAGCTCACGCCAGCGGGCCTCGTTGCCCAGTTCCTGACGGGCGATCGCGGGGAGCGAGTCGCCGGCCCGGACGGTGTACGTGCGCTTCTTCGCGGTGGACCCGGGCCCCCGCGTCGGGGCCGCCGGTACCGCCTTGTGCGCGGCCGAGTGCGGGGTCGGCGTGTGCATGGCGCCCGGCGCGGCGGGGGAGAAGGCCCCGGGCTTGGGCATCGCGGTCGGCCGGGGGGCGGCGGGCACCGCCTTGTGCGCCGCGGACGTGGGGGTCGGGGTCGCGGGGGCGGGC
>NZ_JBGBPT010000053.1:0-15808 GCF_041106355.1 Streptomyces sp. BF23-19
GGGGACGGTGGTCCGGACGGCGGAGTCGAGGTGGCGGGCCAGCAGCTCGGCCTCGCCGTGGGCGGCGAGCGCGGCGGCGGTGAGGCCGGCGGTGTGCAGCCGGCCTCGGCAGAAGTCCTCCAGGGTGGCGGCGTCATGGATCCGGCCCGCCTTGCAGGCGGCCTCGGCCCCGCCGGAGTGGGCGTGGCCCCCGGCGGGGAAACGGCCGTCGGCGAGGACGAGCAGCGCGGCGCGGCTCATCGACAGGGACCTCTTCTCGGCACGGTCGGAAACGATCAGAAACGATCGGAACGGTCGGAACGGTCGGAACAGAGAGATCAGTCAGAACAGGAAGTAGCGCTGGGCCATGGGCAGTTCCGCTGGGGGCGCGGGTTCCACGGGCTCCCCGTCGATGCTGACCGTGAAGGTGTCGGCGTCGACCTCGACCCTCGGCATGGCGTCGTTGTTGCGCATGTCGACCTTGCTCACCTTGCGGGTGCTCTCGATGGCCACGAACTGCTTGCCCAGCCCGAGCCGTTCCGGCAGCCCGTCGTCGAGCGCCGCCTGAGCGGTGAAGTTCAGCGAGTTGAGGCCGGGGGCGCGGCCGTGGCTGCCGAACATGGGCCGGGGCAGGACGGGCTGCGGCGTGGGGATGGAGGCGTTGGCGTCGCCCATCTGCGCGTAGGCGATCTGGCCGCCCTTGATGACGAGTTCGGGCTTGACTCCGAAGAAGGCCGGCTTCCACAGGACCAGGTCGGCGAGTTTGCCGGTCTCGACGGAGCCGATCTCGCGGGCGAGCCCTTGGGCCACCGCGGGGTTGATCGTGTACTTGGCGACGTAGCGGCGGGCCCGGTGGTTGTCGGCGGGGCCGTCGCCGGGGAGGAAGCCGCGTCGCTTCTTCATCACGTGGGCGGTCTGCCAGGTGCGCAGGACGACCTCGCCGACCCGGCCCATGGCCTGGGAGTCGGAGGAGATGATGGAGATGGCCCCGAGGTCGTGGAGGACGTCCTCGGCGGCGATGGTCGAGGGCCGGATCCGTGATTCGGCGAAGGCGAGGTCCTCGGGGACGGCCGGGTTCAGGTGATGGCAGACCATCAGCATGTCGAGGTGTTCCTCGACGGTGTTGACGGTGTGCGGCCGGGTGGGGTTGGTGGAGCTGGGCAGTATGTTCGGCTCGGAGACCACGGTGATGATGTCGGGTGCGTGCCCGCCGCCCGCGCCCTCGGTGTGGTACGAGTGGATGGTCCGCCCGGCGATGGCGGCGAGGGTGTCGGCGACGAATCCGGCCTCGTTGAGCGTGTCGGTGTGGATGGCGACCTGGGCGCCGGTCTCCTCGCACACCGAGAGGCAGGCGTCGATGACGGCGGGGGTGGACCCCCAGTCCTCGTGGATCTTGAATCCGAGGGCGCCGCCGCGCAGCTGGGAGTGCATCCCCTCGCGGGACATGGTGTTGCCCTTGCCGAGCAGGCCGATGTTGACCGGGTAGGCCTCCAGGGCCGCGAACATCCGGGCCAGGTGCCAGGGCCCGGGGGTCACGGTGGTGGCCTTGGTCCCTTCGGCCGGTCCGGTGCCGCCGCCGACGAGGGTGGTGATCCCGGAGGCGAGCGCCTCCTCGATGACCGTCGGGGAGATGAAGTGGACGTGGGCGTCGATGGCGCCGGCGGTGACGATCTTCCCGTTGCCGGCGATGATCTCGGTCTCGGGGCCGATGACCAGTGCGGGATCGACCCCGTCCATGGTGTCGGGGTTGCCGGCCTTGCCGATGCCGCAGATCCGGCCGTCGCGGATGCCGAGGTCGGCCTTGACGATGCCCCAGTGGTCGAGGACGACGACGCCGGTGATCACGGTGTCGGGGGCGCCCTCGGCCCGGGTGGTGCGGGCCTGCCCCATGGATTCGCGGATCACCTTGCCGCCGCCGAAGACGGCCTCGTCGCCGGCCCGCCCGGGGCCGCCGCTGAGGTCCTGCTCGATCTCGACGAAGAGGTCGGTGTCGGCGAGCCGCATCCGGTCTCCGGCGGTCGGCCCGAAGAGGTCGGCGTACACCTGGCGCGAGAGCTCAGCCATCGAGCGGTCCTCCGGTCTCGCCGCGCAGCCCGGGAACGACGCGCAGTCCGCCCAGCGGCACGAGTTCCACCGCGACCGGGATGCCCGGCTCGAAGCGGACGGCGGTGCCGGCGGCGATGTTGAGCCGCAGCCCGTGGGCGGCGGGGCGGTCGAAGTCGAGGCCCGGGTTGGCTTCGGCGAAGTGGTAGTGGGAGCCGACCTGGACCGGCCGGTCGGCGGCGTTGAGCACGGTGAGGCGGGTGACGGGACGGCCCTCGTTGAGGAGCACCGGGCCGTCCCCGTAGGCGATTTCGCCGGGGATCATGCGGGGGTACTCCGTTTCAGACGATCGGGTCGTGGACGGTGACGAGTTTGGTGCCGTCCGGGAAGGTCGCCTCGACCTGGACGTCGTGGATCATCTCGGGGATCCCCTCCATGACCTCCTCGCGGGTCAGGACGGTGCGGCCCGAGGCCATCAGCTCGGCCACGGTCCGGCCGTCGCGGGCTCCCTCCAGGAGGTGCGACGTGATCAGCGCGATCGCCTCCGGATGGTTGAGGCGGACCCCGCGCGCCCTCCGTCTCTCGGCCACGTCGGCGGCCACGTGGATGAGCAGTCTCTCCTGCTCGTGCGGTGTCAGTTGCACGTGTATCACCAAGCTTCCGGGACAAGATCAACAAGGGGCGGGGCGACCCTACCGACCCTCAACACTTTGTTGACCTGCGCATATCCGAACCAAGCGAGTCTTGCCCAACACTGGGAAAGGCTTTCCACCCCGACCACCGCCGCTTTACCGGATCATGGATGATCATTGGCGGTCGAACGTGGCCGCCACGCTAAGCGCTGCGCTTTTCCGTTGAGTTAACCCACGTTTCAGGCAGGTACCCGGTTCAACTCCGGTGCCCCACGAGCCCGATTCCGTATACGGCTCCGCACGCGGACGCCCCATCGAGGAGACAGATGTTCATCAATCCCGTCCGGCACATCACCTTCGACGCCCTCGACCCCTACCGGGTCGCCGAGTTCTGGTCCGCGGTGACCGGCTACACGTTCCACCCCGACGACGTGGAGGGGGACGACGAGGTCATGCTGGAGCCCGGCCGGCCCGGGGTGCCGGGGCTGCTCTTCATCCGGGTCCCGGACGCCAAGTCCGTCAAGAACCGGGTCCACCTGGACATCCAGCCGCCCACCGGCACCCGGGACGAGACCGTCGAACGTCTGATCGGCCTCGGCGCGAAGCTCGTCGACGACCGCCGCGACGCGGACGGCGTGGCGGGTTGGGTCGTGCTCGCCGACCCCGAGGGCAACGAGCTGTGCATCGAGCGCAGCGCGGGCGAACGCGGCCTTCTCTGAGCCGTCCCCGGCAGGTCAGCAGCCGGAGACGCTCCGCACCGGGGCTCCGACGCTCCAGGGCAGCGCGATCCACACCGTCTTGCCGCCGTCCTCGGTCGGGGTGACCGAGAGCCGGCCGCCCGCCTCCGCGGTCAGCCAGCGGATGATGACCATGCCCCGGCCGTTGTCCTGCTGGACGGCGGCCGGGAGCCGCTTGGGCCAGCGCGGGTGGCTGTCGGTCACCCCGACGCGCAACCACTCCTGGCGCTCCAGGCGGACGTCGACGGTGAAGGTGGGCGACTGGCCGAAGGTGTGCTGCACGGCGTTGGTGGCGAGCTCCGAGACGATCAGCCGGACGCTGTCGGCGGTGTCGGCGTCATCGGGGAGTCCCCACTCGCTCAGCACCTCCGCGACATAGCGTCGGGCAGTGGCGACCGAGGCGGGATCGCTCGGCAGAGTGACGGATGCTTCCTGGTGATCTGCCATGGCGACGGTCCCTTTCCCACCAGGGCGAAAAGCCCCGGATCTGTGCTGGACGCCAGAGTGCCACCCATCGTGCCGTCACATCTGCCTTTCCCCCAAGATATGCATATATCTGTCGCTCGATGCGGTGAACTCTGCTACGGAAGAGCGTATTTGGACGGCAGACTGGTGCGAGCTGTGCCGGTGGAAGGAGGCGGGTGTGCAGCACGGTCCCGCGGTGCGCCGACGCAAGCTCGGCGAGGAACTGCGTGCCCTACGCGACCGGTCCGGACTCACCAGTGGTGAGGCGGCCCGGATCATGGGGTGGCACCAATCGAAGATCAGCCGTATCGAGACGGGCCGCAGCGGCGTGAAGCCGGAGGACATCCGGCTCCTCCTCGATGCCTACGGGGAGATCGTCAGCCCCGAGCAGCGCGCGCTGCTGGAGGCGCTGTCGGCCTCGGCCGCCGGCCCCGGCCCGGCGGGCGACACCGGGCGCGGCCGCCAGTGGTGGCACGACTACCGGGGGCTGTTGCCCCAGGAGTACCGGGACTTCATCAGCCTGGAGGCGGGGGCGAGGTCGGCCCGCACCGTGGAGTTGTCCGTGGTGCCGGGGCTGCTGCAGACCCCCGAGTACGCGCGGGCCGTGACCCGGGCCGCGCTGGGCGGGCTGCCGGAGCCGAAGGTGGACGCGCTGGTCGACGTACGGTTGGCCCGGCAGGCGGTGCTGCGGGCGGACCCGCCGCTGGAGCTGAGCGCCGTACTGGACGAGGCGGTGCTGCGCCGACAGATCGGTGGGCCCGGGGTGATGGCCGAGCAATTGCGACACCTGGCGGAGGTGTCGAAGCTGCCTCAAGTGCGCCTGCAGGTACTTCCGTTCAGCGTCGGAGGGCATCTCGGCCTGACCGGACCGTTCGTTATTTTTTCATTTCCGGACATCGCTGATCTGGATGTGGTGGTACTCGACCATTTGACGAGTAGCCTCTATCTGGAGCGGAAGGAAGACCTTGAGGCGTACGGCGCCGCGTTCCGCACCATCCAGGCGCACGCCCTCCCGCCCCAGGACTCGTCGGATCTCATCAGCTCACTCGCTGACGACGCGTAAGGAGGCACCCCCGTGTCCGCAACCCCCTTATCCCCCGGCGGACTTCTGATCAGCGCGCGGTGGCGGCGGAGCAGCCGCAGCACCGGAATGAACAACTGCGTGGAAGCGGCAGTCCTGGACGGCGGTCTACTGGCCGTCCGCGACTCCAAGCGGACGGACGGCCCGGCCGTGCTCTTCACCGGCTCCGCCTGGACCGGCTTCCTCGCCTCGGTACGGGCCGACGTGCACGCGTAGCCCCGCCCGGGAACCCCTGGAGCGCCCAGGACTTCGACCGACAGGGCCTACCGGCCCTGGCCGTCCGTGGCTCCGGCGGGTGCGGTCGCCAGGATCGTCCCGACCGCCCGATCGATCTCGTCCCCCGTGAGATCGGCCCGGGCGGTCAGCCGCAGCCGGGAGATGCCGTCCGGCACCGACGGCGGACGGAAGCACCCCACGAACAGACCCGCTTCGCGGCAGTCGGCGGGCCAGCGCAGTGCCGCCGGCGCCGACGGGGCCCGTACCGACACCACGGCGTAGGCGTCGCCGAACTCCCGGCGCGTCCGGCCGGGCCGCGGTCAGGCCGGACGCGGTGAGCCGCCCGTACAGCTGGGCGGCCACCTCGCGGGCGCGGTCCGCGCGCTCCGGTTCCCGCTGCAGCAGGCGCAGGCTCGCCAGCGCCGCTCCGGCGGCGGCCGGGGCCAGTCCGGTGTCGAAGATGAAGGTGCGCGCGGTGTTGACCAGGTGCCTGATCACCTTGGCCGGACCGAGCACGGCGCCGCCCTGGCTGCCCAGGGACTTCGAGAGGGTCAGGGTGGCGACCACGTAGGGCGCCCCCGCGAGACCGGCGGCGTGCAGCGCGCCGCGGCCGCCCTCGCCCAGCACGCCCAGCCCGTGGGCGTCGTCGACGACCAAGCCGGCGCCCTCGTCCCGGCAGGCGGCGGCGTACTCGGCCAGCGGGGCGGCGTCCCCGTCCACGGAGAACACCGAGTCGCTGACCAGCAGCGCCCGGCCCTCGTGCGCGGCGAGCGTCTTGCGCGCGGTGTCCGGGTCGGCGTGCGGGACCACGGCGGTCTCGGCGCGCGAGAGCCGGCAGCCGTCGACGATCGAGGCATGGTTCCCGGCGTCGGACACCACCAGCGTGCCCCGGCCGCTGAGCGCGGTGACCGCGGCGAGGTTGGCGGCGTAGCCGGAGGACAGGACGAGCGCGGCCTCGAACCCGCAGAAGGCGGCGAGCTCCCGCTCCAGTTCGGTGTGCAGTTCGGTGGTACCGGTCACGAGCCGCGAACCGGTGGCTCCGGCGCCCCAGGTCGCGGCCGCCTCCTGCGCCCCGCGGACGGTCTCGGGGTGCAGCGACAGGCCGAGGTAGTCGTTGCTCGCGAGGTCCAGCAGCGGCGACACGGACGGCCGAGGGCGCAGCGTGCGGACGAGGCCGGCCTCCTCCCGCGCGCGCTCCGCGTCATCGATCCACGCGAAGACGTCCACCGGGTCGGGAGTGAGCTGGGGCATCGGCACGTCCTCGTGTTTTGTCGGCAGTCCACAGACCTGCCCCGACCCTAGCTCGCGTGACCGCTGCGCCAGGTGTGGTGATACACACACACCCATCCGGCCATGTTGTGCGATCTCTCCTTGGCCGGGAGCGGGGGTGTGGGACAGGATCTGGTCCATGGACCTGCTGAACACCCTGGTGGACAAGGGGCTGCGGCGCGAGCTGCCGACCCGCGAAGAAGCGCTCGCCGTACTGGCGACTTCTGACGACGAACTGCTCGACGTGGTGGCCGCGGCCGGCAAGGTGCGCCGCCAGTGGTTCGGGCGTCGCGTCAAGCTGAACTACCTGGTCAACCTGAAGTCGGGCCTGTGCCCCGAGGACTGCTCCTACTGTTCCCAGCGCCTGGGATCGACGGCCGGGATCCTCAAGTACACCTGGCTGAAGCCCGAGGAGGCCTCCCAGGCGGCCGCCGCCGGCGTCGCGGGCGGCGCGAAGCGGGTCTGCCTGGTCGCGAGCGGCCGCGGGCCGACGGACCGGGACGTGGACCGCGTCGGCAAGACGATCGCGGCGATCAAGGAGCAGAACGAGGGCGTCGAGGTCTGCGCGTGCCTCGGCCTGCTCTCGGACGGCCAGGCGGAGCGTCTGCGGGACGCGGGCGCGGACGCCTACAACCACAACCTCAACACGTCCGAGGCGACGTACGGGCAGATCACCAAGACCCACACCTACGCGGACCGCGTCGACACGGTGCAGAAGGCGCACGGCGCCGGTCTGTCCGCGTGCTCCGGTCTGATCGCGGGCATGGGCGAGAGCGACGAGGACCTCGTCGACGTCGTCTTCTCGCTGCGCGAGCTGGACGCGGACTCGGTGCCGGTCAACTTCCTGATCCCGTTCGAGGGCACCCCGCTGGCCAAGGAGTGGAACCTCACCCCGCAGCGCTGCCTGCGCATCCTGGCGATGGCGCGGTTCGTCTGCCCCGACGTCGAGGTCCGCCTCGCCGGCGGGCGCGAGGTGCACCTGCGCTCGATGCAGCCGCTGGCCCTGCACATCGTCAACTCGATCTTCCTCGGCGACTACCTGACCAGTGAGGGCCAGGCCGGTCAGGCCGACCTCGACATGATCGCGGACGCCGGTTTCGAGGTGGAGGGCGCCGGTACGTCGACCCTTCCCGCGCACCGCTCCGACGTCGCGGCCGCCGCCACCGGCGGGGGCTGCGGTTCGAACGGCGGCGCCTCGCTCTGCGGTTCGGGCGCGCCCGCCGAGGGCGACGAGGCCGCGGGCTGCGGCTCGGCGTGCGGCGGCTGCTCCGGCCACGCGCCGGCGGCCCGTACGCCCGCACCGGTCCAGGCCGAGGCCGGCGAGGTCCGCCCGGAGCTGGTGGCGGTCCGCCGACGGGGCGCGGGGACGGACGTCGCCCCCAATGCCTGATCAGCTCGCCCCCCTGTCGGCCGGCGCGGAACTGCTCGCGCTGGACCGGCAGCACGTCTGGCACCCGTACGGCCCGATGCCCGGGCGGCAGGAGCCGCTGATCATCGCCTCCGCCTCGGGGGTGCGGCTGCGGCTCGCCGACCCGTCCCAGGGACACGGTCACGAAGAGCTGGTCGACGGCATGTCCTCCTGGTGGTCGGCCATCCACGGCTACAACCACCCGGTGCTCAACGAGGCCGCCACCACGCAGCTGGGCCGGATGTCGCACGTGATGTTCGGCGGGCTCACCCATGAGCCCGCCGTCCGGCTCGCCGCCAAGCTCGTCGAGATCACCCCGCCGGGGCTGGAGCACGTCTTCCTCTCCGACTCGGGCTCGGTGTCCGTCGAGGTCGCGGTCAAGATGTGCCTCCAGTACTGGCGTTCGCTGGGACGGACGGGCAAGACCCGGCTGCTGACCTGGCGCGGCGGCTACCACGGGGACACCTGGCAGCCGATGGCCGTCTGCGACCCCGACGGCGGGATGCACGAGCTGTGGCAGGGGCACCTGCCGCGGCAGGTCTTCGCGGACGCGCCGCCCGCCGGTTTCGACTCGCCCGTGGACCCGGCGTACGCCGACCACCTGCGCGCCACGATCTCCGCGCACGCGGACGAGCTGGCTGCGGTCATCGTGGAGCCGGTGGTGCAGGGTGCGGGCGGTATGCGCTTCCACCACCCGGGCTACCTGCGGGTGCTGCGCGAGCTGTGCGACGAGTACGGGGTCCTGCTGATCCTGGACGAGATCGCCACGGGCTTCGGCCGTACGGGCGCGCTCTTCGCGGCCGACCACGCGGGGATCACCCCGGATGTGATGTGCCTGGGCAAGTCGCTGACCGGCGGTTACCTCACGCTGGCGGCGACCCTGTGCACGGAGCGGGTGGCGAGCGGCATCTCCCAGGGCGAGGTCCCGGTGCTGGCGCACGGGCCGACCTTCATGGGCAACCCGCTGGCCACGGCCGTGGCCCTGGCCTCCGTCGAGCTGCTGCTCGGTCAGGACTGGGCGACGGACGTCAAGCGGATCGAGGCCGGGCTGCGCGAGGGCCTGGCGGCGGCGTCGGACATCCCCGGGGTGAAGGACGTGCGCGTCCTGGGCGCCATCGGCGTGGTCCAGCTCGACCACGAGATCGACGTGGCGGCGGCCACCCAGGCGGCGGTGCGCGAGGGCGTGTGGGTGCGCCCGTTCCGGGACCTGATCTACGTCATGCCGCCGTTCGTGACCGGTGACGAGGACGTGGCCCGTATCTGCCGTGCGGTGTGCGCGGCGGCGCAGGAAGGTTGAGATGTCCGTATTGATGGTGTCCGGCACGGGCACCGAGATCGGCAAGACGGTGGTCACGTCGGCGATCGCGGCCGCCGCGGTGGCCGCCGGCCGCTCGGTGGCCGTGCTCAAGCCCGCGCAGACGGGTGTCGGCCCGCAGGAGCCGGGGGACGCCGCGGAGGCGGTCCGGCTGGCCGGCCCCTCCGTCACGGCGGTGGAACTGGCCCGCTATCCGGAGCCCTTGGCCCCGGACACGGCGGCCCGGCGCTCGGGTCTGGCGACGCTCTCCCCGGCGCAGATCGCGGAGGCCGCGCAGCGGCTGTCGCAGGACCATGACCTGGTCCTGGTGGAGGGCGCGGGCGGACTGCTCGTGCGCTTCGACGAGGCCGGCCACACGCTGGCCGACGCGGCCCGCCTGCTCGGCGCGCCGACGCTGCTCGTCGCCCAGGCCGGTCTCGGCACGCTCAGCTCCACCACCCTCGCGGCGGAGGCCCTGCGGGCCCGGGACCTGACGGGGTCGGGCGTGGTGGTCGGCAGCTGGCCGCGGAGCCCGGATCTGGCGGCCCGCTGCAACCTGGCGGACCTCACGAAGTCCTCGGGACTGCCGCTGCTGGGCGCGGTCCCGGAGGGTTCGGGAACCCTCACGCCGGACCGCTTCCGCGCGTCGGCCCCGACCTGGCTGGCCCCGCCCCTCTCGGGCACCTGGTCGGCGGATTCGTTCCTCTCCACCTGGCCCCCACCGGCCTACACCCCGGCCACCCCCAGCCCGGCCGGCGTTTGAGGCGCGGGGCCGGGGGCGGAGCCCCAGGTCCCGACCCCCGTCCCGACCGCGACGCGGCCACCCGAGCGCCCCGCCCCCGCCGGACGGGCGTCACAGCCGGGCGACGTGGCTGTCCTCCACGTGCGCCCAGCGCTTGAGGAGGCCGCCGAGAGTGATCGTGGACGGGCCGAGTGCGGCGCGAAGGCCGGCGGCGTCCAGGCCGGAACACTTCCAGGCCGACGTGGCCCGCCGGCGTTCGAGTGCGCCGAGGACGGCTGCTGCCTCGGTGCCGGCGAGTGGCGGTTCCGGCCGGGCCCCTGCTGTGGGATCGGTCATGGCCGCAGACCGTGGCCACCGGCGACGGCGCGTCCACGGGTGACGGGTGACGCCTGAGAGACAGTCCCTAGTGCTGTGGCCGGAAAGGTTTGCCGGGTCGCGGTGTCCGGTGCGGTGCATCGCAAGGCGGAGGGTCGCGGGCCGTACCGGACGTACTTCCGTGGTCCGACAACGCGGCGAGGTGCTGTACCGGGCGCCGTGACCCGGTGGACCTTTCCGGTCACAGCACTAGCCGAGCGGCTTGACCCAGCGCGTCCACTGCTCCTGGGGCCGGTAGCCCACCGCGTCCCACACCCGGTGCGCCCGCTCGTTGCGGTCGAGCACCATCGCGTCCCCCCGTCGCCCGCCGAGCGCGACGAACCGCTCCTCCGCGGCGGCCAGCAGCGCGGCCCCGATGCCCTGCCTCCGGTGCCCCGGATGCACGGCGAGCCGGTAGAGGTGGCAGCGCCATCCGTCGAACCCGGCGATCACCGTGCCGACGAGTTCCCCGTCGCGCCGGGCGAGCAGCAACGCCCCGGGGTCCCGGTCGTGCAGGCGCTCGACCCCGGCGAGATCGTCACTGATACTCGTTCCCTCCGCGGCGGCCTTCCAGAAGTCCAGGACCGCACCCAGGTCGGTGGCCGACGCGGGGCCGATATGAAGATCAGTCATGGCCGAATCCCATCATCCGGCCGCGCTCCGCCAAATGAATGATCCGTCCCCTTTGCTCGTCCTTTACCATGTGGTGAAAGGTCCCTCTTGAGTGAAAGGTGTGAGCGTCCGCCCATGGGCGAGCCTCCCAGTACCCGACATACGCGTTCGCGACATCGCGCGATCCCCCGCCTCCTGGCCGATCATGGGACGGAGGTGATCGACCGATGACCGAGGTGCTCCTGCTCGTCGTGGCACTGGTGCTCTGCATCGTCTGCGGGGTCTTCGTCGCCGCCGAGTTCTCGCTGACGACCGTAGAACGCAGCGAACTCGAACGAGCCGTCGAGCGTGGCGAGCGCGGTGCGGACAGCGCCCTGGCCGCCGTCCGCACCCTGACGTTCCAGCTCTCCGGCGCCCAGCTCGGCATCACCGTCACCGGCCTGGTCATCGGCATGATCTCCAAGCCGTCGATCTCCACCCTGCTCCAGGGCCCCTTCGAGGCCATGGGCCTGTCGGCCGCCACCGCCTCCTCCGCCGCCCTGATCCTCGGCACCGCGATCTCGACCGTCGTCCTGATGGTCGTCGGCGAGCTGGTGCCCAAGAACTGGGCGATCTCCTCCCCGCTCGCGATCGCCAAGCGCGTGGCGACCATGCAGCGGGTCTTCAGCCGGGCGTTCCGGCCCCTGATCAGCCACCTCAACACCACCGCGAACCACATGGTGCGCCGCTTCGGCCTGGAGCCGGCCGAGGAGCTGGCCTCCGCGCGCACCCCGCAGGAGCTGGTCGCCCTCGCGCGCCACTCGGCGAAGGCGGGCGCGCTGGAGAAGGACACGGCCGAGCTGTTCGTCCGTACGCTGAACCTCGCCGATCTGACCGCCGAGAACGTGATGACTCCGCGCGTCCAGGTCACCGCCCTCGACGTGCAGACCACGGCCGAGGACGTCGCGAACGCGACGCTGGCCACCGGCCTGTCCCGCTTCCCGGTGTACCGGGGCAGCCTCGACACCGTCGTCGGCACCGTCCACGTCAAGGACGTCCTGGCCCTGCCGGCCGCGGAGCGTCGCCGCCGTCCCGTGTCGCAGCTGCTGCGCGAGCCCCTCTTCGTACCGGAGTCGCTGACCGTGGACCGGCTGCTGGACCGGCTGTCCGGCAAGCAGACGATGGCCGTGGTCATCGACGAGTACGGCGGCACGGCCGGCGTGGCCACGCTGGAGGACATCGTCGAGGAGGTCGTCGGCGAGGTCCGCGACGAGCACGACCCGCACGAGACCCCCGATCTGGCCCCGGCCGGTACGGACGAGGCCGGGCACCAGCTCTACTCCGCCGATGGCGCGGCGCGCACCGACCAGCTCCGGCTGATCGGACTGCGGGTGCCGGACGGCCCGTACGAGACCCTGGCCGGCCTGATAGCGACCGAGCTTGGCCGGATCCCGACGGTCGGCGACCGGATGGAACTGAACGGCTGGCGCCTGGACGTGGTGGACGCCGTCGGGCGTCGGGCCTCGCGCGTGCTGCTGCACGCCCCGGCCGGACCCGCCGAGGGAACGGAGGAGGCCCGATGATCGTCATCCAGCTGCTGATCGGCCTGGCGACCCTGGTCGTCAACGCCTTCTTCGTCGGCGCGGAGTTCGCGCTGATCTCGGTCCGGCGCAGCCAGATCGAACCGTACGCCGAGCAGGGCGACCGGCGCGGCCGCGCCGTCCTGTGGGGCCTGGAACACGTGTCGGCGCTGATGGCGGCGGCCCAGCTGGGCATCACGCTGTGCACCCTGGTGCTGGGTGTGGTGGCCGAGCCGGCCATCGCGCATCTGCTGACCCCGCTGTTCGACCTGGTCGGGGTACCGGCGGGCGTGACCCACGTGATCTCCTTCGTGGTGGCGCTGACGCTGGCGACGTACCTGCACATGCTCTTCGGCGAGATGGTGCCGAAGAACGTGGCGCTGGCCGAGCCCGTGCGCACCGCCCTGCTGTTGGGGCCGCCGCTGGTGACCCTCACGCGGGCGCTGCGGCCGGTGATCTTCACGATCAACGCCTTCGCCAACACCCTGCTGCGTCTGCTGCGGGTGGAGGTGAAGGACGAGGTCGGCGCGACCTTCACGGACGACGAGCTGGCCCGGATGGTCAAGGACTCCAGTGACGCGGGGCTCCTCGACGACCGGGCGAGCGAACGCCTGCACGACGCCCTGGAACTGGGCCGGCGGCCGGTGACCGACGTGGTGCTGCCGGCGGACCGGGTGGTCACGGCCCGCGAGGGCATCACCCCGGGCGGGCTGGAGCTCCTGTCGGCCGACTCCGGGTACTCCCGGTTCCCGGTGATCGACGCGGAGCACAAGATCCTGGGCTACCTGCACGTGAAGGACGTCCTGGACGTGGACGACGAGGAACGGGACGAGCCCTTCCCGGTGTCGGCGCTGCGGCCGATCGCCCAGGTGCGGGCGGAGACACCGTTGGACGACGCCCTGACCGCGATGCGGCGCAGCCGTACGCACCTGGCGGCGGTGCTCGGGGCGGACGGCGCCATGACGGGCCTGGTGACGATGGAGGACGTGCTGCGGGAGCTGTTCGACAGGCCCGCGTCCACGTGATCGTTCGAGGTGTGCGGTCCCCGGCCCTGCGCGGCCGGGGTACCGCGCGGTAACATCACTCCGCCATGGAGATGAATGCCTCTTACACCAGTTTTGTCGCGATCGGTGACTCCTTCACCGAGGGCATGTCCGACCTGCTTCCGGACGGCTCCTACCGCGGATGGGCGGATCTGCTGGCCACCCGCCTCGCCGCCCGGGAGCCGGGCTTCCGCTACGCGAACCTCGCGGTCCGCGGCAAGCTGATCGGCCAGATCGCCGAGGACCAGGTCCCGGTGGCGGCGGCGATGGGCGCCGACGTGGTGACCCTGGTGGGCGGGCTCAACGACGCCCTTCGCCCCAAGGTGGACATGGGTCGGGTCCGTGACCACCTGGAGTCGGCGGTGGAGCTCCTGGCCCCCTCCTGCAAGCGCCTCGTCCTGATGCGCTCCCCGGGGCGCAACGGACCGGTGATGGAACGCTTCCGCCCGCGCATGGAGGAGCTCTTCGCCACCATCGAGGAGCTCGGCGCCAAGCACGGCGCCGTGGTGGTCGACCTCTACGGGGCCTCCGTACTCGCGGACCCCCGGATGTGGGACGTCGACCGGCTTCACATCACCGCCGAGGGCCACCGCCGGGTGGCGGAGGCCGTGTGGCAGGCGCTGGGCCTGCCCGCCGAACGGGACTGGCGCACCGAACTGCCGGCCGAGGCTCCCCCCGGCTGGGGCGTGCGCCGGGCCCAGGACCTGAGCTTCGCCCGGCAGCACCTGCTCCCCTGGATCGGCCGCCGCCTGACGGGCCGCTCCTCCGGGGACGGCCGCCCGGCCAAGCGCCCCGAGCTGCTGCCGTACGGGGACACCGCCTCGTAGCAAGCCACAATCCCGAGTGGTGGCCCTACCTGCGTAAACACACAGCCGTGGCCCAAGTAGAATCCCTCCACGTGACTGCCAAGCCCCGCATCCCCAATGTCCTGGCCGGCCGCTACGCCTCCGCGGAGCTCGCCGTCCTGTGGTCCCCCGAGTACAAGGTGACGCTGGAGCGGCGGCTGTGGCTCGCCGTGCTGCGCGCCCAGAAGGACCTCGGTATCGAGGTCCCGGACGAGGCCCTCGCCGACTACGAGCGTGTCCTCGAGACCGTCGACCTCGCCTCCATCGCCGAGCGCGAGAAGGTCACCCGGCACGACGTGAAGGCCCGTATCGAGGAGTTCAACGCCCTCGCCGGTCACGAGCACGTCCACAAGGGCATGACCTCCCGCGACCTGACCGAGAACGTCGAGCAGCTGCAGATCCGGCTCTCGCTGGAGCTCGCCCGGGACCGCACGGTCGCCGTCCTCGCCCGCCTCGGCAAGCTGGCCGGCGAGCACGCCGAGCTGGTCATGGCCGGTCGCTCCCACAACGTGGCCGCGCAGGCCACCACGCTGGGCAAGCGCTTCGCCACCGCGGCCGACGAGCTGCTGGTGGCCTACGCCCGCCTCGAGGACCTGCTGGGCCGCTACCCGCTGCGCGGCATCAAGGGCCCCGTCGGCACCGCCCAGGACATGCTCGACCTGCTCGGTGGCGACGCCGCCAAGCTCGCCGACCTGGAACAGCGGATCGCCGCCCACCTCGGCTTCGCCGAGGCCTTCACCTCGGTGGGCCAGGTCTACCCGCGCTCGCTCGACTACGACGTGGTCACCGCGCTGGTGCAGCTGGCCGCCGCCCCCTCGTCGATCGCCAAGACGATCCGCCTGATGGCCGGCCACGAGCTGGTGACCGAGGGCTTCAAGCCCGGCCAGGTCGGCTCCTCCGCGATGCCGCACAAGATGAACACGCGCTCCTGCGAGCGTGTGAACGGCCTGATGGTCATCCTGCGCGGCTACGCCTCGATGACCGGCGAGCTGGCCGGCGACCAGTGGAACGAGGGCGACGTCTCCTGCTCCGTGGTCCGCCGCGTGGCCCTGCCGGACGCCTTCTTCGCCTTCGACGGCCTGCTGGAGACCTTCCTGACGGTCCTCGACGAGTTCGGCGCCTTCCCGGCCGTCGTCGCCCGCGAGCTGGACCGCTACCTGCCCTTCCTCGCGACCACCAAGGTCCTGATGGGCGCGGTGCGGGCCGGCGTGGGCCGCGAAGCCGCCCACGAGGTCATCAAGGAGCACGCGGTGGCCTCCGCGCTGGCCATGCGCGAGCAGGGCGCCGAGCGCAACGAGCTGCTCGACAAGCTGGCCGCCGACGAGCGGATGCCGTTGGACCGGGCCCAGCTCGACGCCCTGATGGCCGACAAGCTGTCCTTCACGGGAGCCGCGGGCGACCAGGTCGCGGCGGTGGTCTCCCGTATCGAGGCGATCGCCAAGCAGCACCCGGAGGCCGCCGGGTACGCGCCGGGGTCGATCCTCTGACCCCCGACGAGCTGAACGCCGCCCGCGACCGCGTCCTCCCGG
>NZ_JBGBPT010000053.1:15818-61210 GCF_041106355.1 Streptomyces sp. BF23-19
CGTGGCGGGCGGGCCGGGCGGGGCGGGGCGGTCTGCGTGTGCTCTTCTGCGGGATCAATCCCGGACTCCTCTCCGCCGCGACGGGCCACCACTTCGCCCGCCCCGGCAACCGGTTCTGGCCCGTCCTGCACCTCTCGGGCTTCACCCCGCGCCGGCTGGCCCCCGCGGAACAGGAAGAGCTGCTGACCTACCGCCTCGGCATCACCAACGTCGTGGCCCGGGCCACGGCCCGCGCCGACGAGCTGAGCGCCGAGGAGTTCCGCGAGGGGGGCCGCATCCTGACGGCCAAGGTGGAACTGCTGCGCCCCCGGTGGCTCGCGGTGGTCGGCGTCACGGCCTACCGCACCGCCTTCGGCGAGCGGAAGGCCCAGATCGGCCCCCAGGAGCGGACCATCGGCACCACCCGCGTCTGGGCCCTCCCCAACCCGAGCGGTCTCAACGCCCACTGGACCGCCGAGTCCATGGCCCAGGAGTACGCCCGCCTCCGCACGGCCGCGGAAGCCTCCGAAGCCGCCGACGACTAGGTCGTCTCTTTCGGATCTTGTCGGGCCCGGCAAGATCCGGAAAGGGACGGCCTAAAGCGGATCGGTGACGGTGACCCCTGCCATCAGCTGGTAGGGGTCCTCCTCGGACCACTGCGCCACGTAGGCCACCAGCCAGTGGTCTCCGACCCGCCACAGGTGCACGTGGTCGGTGCAGTCGCCGATCTCCCCCCACGGCTGCGGTATCTCCTCCCCGCCGAAACCGCGGTCCCTCAGCGTTCCCAGGCCGAAGACCTGCGGCTCCCCCCACCGGTCGGTCACCGCCTGGGCGAGCGCCCCGTACTCGGCACCGATCTGGTCGGCCGCCTCGATCCGGCCCGTGCAGTCGTCGTCCCAGAAGTCCTGTGTCCTGGCGAGCTGGACCAGGTGGAATCCCGGGCCGCTGCTGTTTCCTCCGGTCCGGACCGGCTCGGGCGGGAACTCCTTCGCCCGGAGCCGGTCGATCGTGTCGAGGTGCTCTGCCGTGGTCATACCGTCAGTATCCCGAGGGCCACTGACAACTGGCCCGACGTCACGCGTCCCGGCGCCGCACCGCCAGCCAGCCTCCCAGCACCGCGACCGCCGCCCACAGCGCCAGCACTCCCAGACCGGCCCACGGGCCGAGGTCACCGTACGACTGACTGCGCATCATGGCCTGTCCGGCCCGGTCCGGCATGAACTGCCCGACCCCGCTCGCCGCCGAACCGACGACGAAGGACACCATGACGACGAAGGGTATGAGGATGCTCAGGACGGCCACGCCGCTGCGCAGCACCGCTGTGAGTCCGGCCGCGAACAACGTCATGAGCGTCAGGTAGAGGCCGCAGCCGACGACAGCCCGCACGGTGCCGGGGTCGCCCAGTGCGAGGGCGCGCTCTCCCATGAACGCCTGGCCGGCCGTGAAGGTCAGCAGGCCGGTGAACTGGCCGACGACGAGGGCGAGCGCCCCGAGCATCGCGATCTTCGACAGGTAGAACCGGGTGCGGTCGGGCACCGCGGTGAGGCTGGTGCGCAGGGCTCCGTTGTGGAACTCGGCGGAGAAGGCCGTCGCGCCGAAGGCGATGGCGGCTATCTGACCGAAGTTGAGCCCGTAGAAGGCGGCGAGGAGCGGGTCCTCCCCCATATCGCCCTCGTCGGCCTCGCCCAGTGCCGCGGCCGTCAGAGCCTGGACGCCCACCGTGGCGATGAGGATGGATATCAATGACCAGAAGGTGCCCCGGAGGCACCGGATCTTGATCCATTCCGAGTGCAGTACGGCGGTTGTGGGCAGAGCGGCGCTCATGGCGAAGCCTCCTGGAAGTGCGGGAGCGGGTGGTCGGTCAGTGGGTCGCGGTGAACTGCGCGTGATCGGCGGTGAGGTCGAGGTAGGCCTGCTCGAGCGAGGCGCGCTCGTCGGACAGTTCCAGCAGGGGAACCCCTTCTCGGGCGGCGAGGCTGCCGAGCTGCTCGGCCCGTATGCCCTCGACGGTCCATCGCCCCTCGGCCGAGGAGGCCAGCTCGAAGCCGTCCCGGGCCAGCGCGGCCCGTAGCCGGACCGGGTCGGAGGTGCGCAGGCGCACCCTGGGGGCGCTGCGGGCGTCGATGAACTCCTCCATCGAGGTGTCGGCCAGCAGCCTGCCGTTGCCGAGCACGACGAGGTGGTCGGCCAGCGCCGAGGTCTCCGACATCAGGTGGCTGGAGACCAGGACGGTGCGTCCTTCGGCGGCGAGGGAGCGCATCAGCTCGCGGATCCAGATGATGCCCTCGGGGTCGAGGCCGTTGGTGGGCTCGTCCAGCAGGAGCACCCCGGGGTCGCCCAGCAGCGCGGCGGCGATGCCGAGGCGCTGGCGCATGCCGAGTGAGAAGGACTTGATCCGCCGCTCGGCGACGGAGGCTATGCCGGCCTGCTCCAGGACCTCGTCCACCCTGCTCGCGGGGATGCGGCCGGCCGCGGCGAGCAGGCGGAGGTGGTCGCGGGCGGCCCGCCCGCCGTGACCCGCCTGGGCGTCCAGGAGAGCGCCGACCCGGTGCAGCGGGTCGGGCAGGTCGAGGTAGTGCCGGCCGCCGATGGTGGCCGTGCCGGATGTGGGCCGGTCCAGACCCAGGAGCAGGCGCATCGTGGTGGATTTCCCCGCGCCGTTGGGACCCAGGAATCCGGTGACCCGCCCGGGCAGGACGTCGAAGGTGAGGCCGTCCACCGCGCGGTGGGTGCCGTATCGCTTGGTGAGTTCTCGGATCTCGATGCTGTTCATGGCTCAAGACTCGCCGCCGGCCCCAACCCCTTCCCTCCCCCATGCGAGGGTGCCGTCTCCCCCACGTGGGGGAGACGGCCGCGAGCAGCGCGCTGCCACCATGGAGTCATGAACCGACTGCTGCGCGCCCCGTTCCAACCAGTGACCTATTCACGCTGGTTGCACCTCTGCGTGCCGCTGCTGCTCCTGGCCGTATGGATGTTCATCATGCCCCGGTGGCCCTGGGTGCCGCTGCTGCTCGTCCTGCCGTTCGGGCTGGTGCCCTGGGTGCGGCTGGCGGAGGGTCTTCAGGCGCGGTTCCTACTGACGCCGTACGACCGCGACTCCTCCGACAGCGCCATAAGCCTGGCTCCGTCGGCCCACTGGGGAGACCGCTGGCGCACCGTGCTGTGGCTGGAGACGCGGATGGTGATCGCGGTCGGTGCGTTCGGCGCCACGGTCTGGCTGTCGGCGATGGCGGTGGAGCTCGTCGCGATAGCGATCGGCCATCCCCTGGGTTCGGACCTCTTCCTGCCGTTCGTACCCGGGCGCTGGGTCGCCGCACTGCTGGTGCCCGTGCCGTTGGTCGTCCTCATCGCCATCGTGACCCTGCTCGGCGAGTTGATCACCACGGCCGCCACCCGCCTGCTCAGCCCGTCCGCCGCCGAGCGGCTGACCGCGCTGGAGGCACGCACGGAGCAGTTGTTGGAGCGCACCCGCATCGCGCGGGAACTGCACGACTCCATCGGGCACGCCCTCACCGTGGCCGTCGTGCAGGCGGGCGCGGCCCGCGCCGCGGGTGATCCCGCCTTCACCGATCGGGCGCTGTGCGCGATCGAGGAGACGGGCCGGGCCGCGCTGGAGGATCTGGAGCGGGTGCTGGGAGTGCTGCGGGAGTCGGGACAGCCACCGTCGCGGGGGCCGACGCTGGTGGAGGCCGACCGGCTGCTGGAGTCGGCCCGGGCCTCCGGCTCCGCCGTGGACGCGCAACTGACAGGGCCGCTGGAGAAGTTGCCGGCTCCGGTCACCCGGGAGGGTTACCGGATCCTGCAGGAGGCTCTGACCAACGTACTGCGGCACTGCGGTCCCGTGCCGGTGCGTGTGCGGGTGGAGATGACGGCGGGCCGGCTGGACCTGGAGGTGACCAACCCCCTGCCGGAACGCCCGGGGGTCACGGTCGGTGGCGGCAGCGGGCTGCGCGGGATCCGGGAGCGGGCCGCGCTGCTCGGCGGGGAGGCCGAGACCGGTCTGTACGAGGGGGGTTGGAGAGTGCACGCCCGGCTGCCGCTGGAGCGAATACGCTGACCGGATGCCGGTTACCGTACTGCTCGTCGACGACGAGCCCTTGGTGCGTGCGGGTCTGCGCGCCGTCCTGGACGCCCAGCCCGACATCGAAGTGGTGGGTGAGGCGGCCGACGGGGCCTCCGTGATCCCCCTGGTCCGGCAGTTGCGGCCGGATGTGGTGGCGATGGACGTGCGGATGCCGCTCCTCGACGGGATCGAGGCGACCCGTGCGGTGCTGCGGACGGTGGACTCCCCGCCGAAGATTCTCGTGGTGACCACCTTCGAGAACGACGAGTACGTCTACCAGGCGCTGCGGGCCGGCGCGGACGGGTTCCTGCTGAAGCGGGCCCGGCCTTCGGAGATCGTGCACGCGGTACGGCTGGTGGCGGAGGGCGAGACACTGCTCTTCCCGGCGGCGGTGCGGGCGCTGGCCGCCGAGTACGGGAACCGGCAGGCCCGGGCGGTGCTGGAGCGGGCCGCCCTGACCGAGCGGGAGGAGGCGGTCCTGCGGCTGATGGCGCGGGGGCTCACCAACGTGGAGATCGCCGCCGAGCTGATCATCGGTACGGAGACGGTCAAGTCCCACGTCAGCGCGATCCTGGCGAAGCTGGGGGCGCGGGACCGGACCCAGGCGGTGATCACGGCGTACGAGTCGGGGTTCGTCTCCCCCGCATGAGGGAAGGTCTGCTTCCGGCCGATGGGGGGCTGCTTCTCGCCGACGCACCGGGCGGGCAGTACGATCCGGCTGACAAGCTCGCTACCTGGGAGGACACACGTTGGGGCAGCTGACCGGCGGGGACCCCTCTCTGCTCCGGCGGATCAATTCCGCCGTGGTGCTGCGCGCACTGCGGACGGCCGGATCGCCGACCCTCACCGACCTCACACGGCTGACCGGGCTCTCCCGGCCGACCGTCGAGGGGGTCGTGGAGGGGCTGATCGCCACCGGGCTCGTGGTCGAGGCGGAGGCGGAGGAGGGCGCGCGGCGGCAGGGCCGCCCGGCCAGGCGGTTCCGGTTCCGGACCGAGGCGGGGCACCTGCTGGGCATCGAGATCGGATCGCACCGGATCGCGGTGCTGCTGTCCGGGCTCGACGGCCGGGTCATCGGCGCCGGCACCAAGGACGTCGCGGAGACGGCGTCCGCCGATGAGCGGCTGGAGAAGGTACGGGCGGCCGTCGCCGATCTGCTGCGCCGCGCCGGGGTGCCGCGGGACTCGCTGCGGGCGGTGGGCGTCGGCAGCCCCGGCATCGTGGAGGCGGACGGTACGGTCCGCCTCGGTACCGCGCTGCCCGGCTGGACCGGGCTGCCGCTCGGGGAACGGCTGCGGCGCTCCTTCCGCTGCCCGGTACAGGTGGAGAACGACGCGAACGCGGCCGCGGTCGCCGAGCACTGGAAGGGTGCCGCGCGGGACACCGGCGACATGGTGTTCGTGATGGCCGGGCTCAGCCCCGGGGCCGGTTCGCTGATCGGCGGCAGGCTGCACCGGGGGTTCGGTGGAGCGGCCGGCGAGATCGGCGCCCTGCACCTGCTGGGCCGTGAGGTCACGCCCGAGCGGTTGCTGTCGACCACGGGTGAGCCGCTGCATCCGCTGGACGAGGCTGCCGTCGCCGAGGTCTTCGCGATGGCCGAGCGCGGCGACGAGCGGGCGGTGGCCGCCGTGGAGCGGTTCCTGCAGCGGCTGGTGCACGACGTGGCGGCGCTGGTCCTGGCGATGGATCCGGAGCTGGTGGTCGTCGGCGGCTGGGCGGCCGGCCTGGACGGGGTCCTGGAGCCCCTCCGCCAGGAACTGGAGCGCTACTGCCTGCGCCCGCCGAGGGTGGCCCAGTCGATGCTCGGCGAGGCCGCGGTGGCGACCGGAGCCCTGCGGCTCGCGCTGGACCACGTCGAGGAGGAACTCTTCGCGGTGGAGAAGACGGTCACGGCCCGCCGCTGACCCCGCCGTGGATCCGGTCCGGCACGGGCTTCTCGGGTTGCCCGTCGTCAACGGGCAACCCGAGGACGGTCACCGCGTCCGGATACCGCGGTCAGTCGGTCCAGACGTCCCACCACTGCTGCGACTGAAAATTCTTCTGCCACAGCTGGACGCGGGCTCCGTTGCCCACGACGTTCGCGTCGCGGTCCATGACGATGTTGCCGCCGCCGTAGAAGCGGGCGTTGTAGATCGCACGGTCCCCGGACGGGTGGGACCAGCTCTGCTGCGGGGTGTTGTTGCAGTCCCAGATCTGCACCTTGGTGCCGTTGCGGCCAGCGCCGTTGAGGTCGGCGTCCAGGCATTTGCCGGGGAAGCGGTAGCTCTCCAGCGCGCCGTTGTTCCAGAGGTACCAACGCTGCTGGGTGGAGCCGTTGCACTGCCAGATCTGGACGACCGTGCCGTTGCCGCCGCCGTTCGCGTCCACGTCCAGACACTGCGTGGTGGGACGCTTGGCGAAGTCGTTGGTGATCCGCACGGGCTGGTTCAGTAATCGCTGCGGCGCGGGGGCCGCCACGCCAGGTGTCGCAACGGTCCAGTGCACGGGCGCGGGCCCGCTCCGGTCCAAGGCGGCATGCGTACCGGTGGGGTCTGCGCCGGCGGTTCCGGTGAGAGCGGTGGCGAGGACTGCGACGGCGGCTGTGGTGACCGCCACCGATCGGACGATGCGAGGCACGTTCTTTCCCTCCTGGCTCTTCGGGTGCGTGCGTGAGGCGCAGCGGCAGGCCGGGGTGCCACGGTGGTACGCGTGCCGGTGCCACGGGCCGGGAGACAGCTGAACACAGCCCGAGCCCCTGTGTCAGGGCGCCTATCGGCCACGGAGGTTCGGCAGTAGCGGCCGAGGAGTCGGCGGCGCCCGGGGCCGGGCGGGGCGGGCGTGGCGCTCCACCGATGCCCCGTCAGGCCCGGACCTGCGCGTCCTCATGGTGCGCGGCAGTGATCCGGGCACGCCGCCACCCGGCTACCGTGCCTGGGCTGTTCCTCGGCGTGGGCGACCTTCAGGGCACGCGAACGCGCGGCCGCTCTCGAACGGCGGCGTGGCGACCGGGAAGCCTCGCACAGGGTCGCGTCAGGAGGCGACGCGCGGCTCGTGGGTGATCTCGACGTTGCCCGAGTCCCCGAAGGTGAGGCGGCAGGTGTCCGCGCGGTAGGTGGCCACCGAAACCGCCGCCGTGCCAGCGGTGGTGAAGTAGCGCGTGGTGACCACGAGCACCGGGGCGCCGGGCAGACGGTCCAGCTCCTTGGCGTCGTCGGCGCGGGCGGAGCCGAGCTCCACCGAGCGGTCCTGCCCGTCGAGCACCAGCCGCTGCAGCTCGCGCAGGACGGCGCGGGCGCGGGCCGGGCCGGCCGGGGCCTCGATGGCGGGGAGTCCGGGCACCGACGCGGCGGGGACGTAGAGCAGTTCGGCGGCGACGGCCTGACCGTGGGTGACACGGGTCCGGCGCACCGTGTGCACCGGCTGGTCGGCGGCGAAGGCGCCCCCGGTTCCGAGGAGTTTCAGCACCGCGGCCGTCGGCAGGGTCTCGGCCGCGTCCACCGGCTCCCAGCCGTCGACGCTCTCGCCCGGCCAACTGTGCTGCGCGCTGCCCACGGCGACGCCGACGCGCGGCGGGGCGACGGTGGTGCCCACGCCGCGGCGACGCTGCAGCCGGCCTTCGAGTTCCAGCTGCTCCAGCGCCTGACGCAGGGTCGCGCGGGCGACACCGAAACGGGCGGCGAGCTCACGCTCGTTGGGCAGCACCTCGCCGACGGCGAAGTCCTGGTCGAGCGCCTCGCTGAGGACGGTCTTGAGGTGCCAGTACTTCGGCTCCGGTGCCGTTTCGAGCTGCGTGGTCCCCACCCTGACTCCTCCTGCCATCGCTGCACTCGCCGTGTGTTCCAGCGGCAGTTCCGCGCCTTTGTTTATTAAAGGTTCCTGCACTATCCCTGCGACGATAGGACGGCACACCCCCTTGGTCAAGACCAATGCTCATACCTTTGCCGGGCAGAACGGGCATACGTATCAAGCCGTTCATGGGATGTTCTCGTGGGCACGGAAGGCTTGTAGTCAAGGGCTACCGGACGGTAATCATGGCGGTAGGCACTACTGACATCCTGTCTCGCACGCGTCCAACCGACGAGGAGCAGCATGACCGCCACGGTCTCCTTCACGATCGATTCGCCGCTCGGCCCCCGCCCCACCACCATCGCCTACGAGCGCAAAGGCGCCGGCGAACCCCTTCTCCTGCTGCACGGCATAGGCCATCACCTCCAGGCCTGGGACCCGGTGATCGACATCCTGGCCGCCGAGCACGACGTGATCGCCGTCGACCTGCCCGGCTTCGGCACCTCGGAGCCCCTGCCCAAGGGGGTTCCGTACTCCCTGGGGACGGTGGCTCCGGCCCTCGGGGCGCTCTGCACGGCCCTCGGCGTCGAGCGCCCGCACGTCGCGGGCAACTCGCTCGGCGGTCTGCTCGCCCTCGAAATGGGTCGGAGCAACCTCGTCCGCTCCGTCACCGCCCTCTCCCCCGCCGGATTCTGGACCGAGGCCGAGCGCCGCTACGCCTTCGCCACCCTCCTCGCGATGCGCGCCGGCGCCAAGGCGCTGCCCCTGCCCGCCGTCCGGCGGCTCTCGCGCACCGCCGCCGGGCGCGCCGCGCTCACCGGCACCATCTACGCCCGCCCGTCCCGCCGCCCGGCCGAGGCCGTCGTCGCCGAGACCCTCGCCCTGCGCGATGCCACCGGGTTCGTGGACACGCTGGCCGCGGGTGGCTCCGTACGCTTCACCGACGACGTACCCGGCATGCCGGTGACCATCGCCTGGGGCAGCCGCGACCGGCTGCTGCTGCGCCGCCAGGGCATCCGCGCCAAGCACACGGTCCCCGGCGCCCGACTGGTCCGGCTCCCGGGCTGCGGCCACGTCCCGATGAACGACGATCCGGCGCTCGTGTCCCGGGTGGTGCTGGACACGGCCCGCAGCGCGCGGCTCGTGGCCGCCTGAAGAGCCTGACCGGATCGGCCGGTCCTGGATCGGCCGGGTCCTGGGCCGGCCGGATCGGGTTCCGGATCGACCGGATCCGCCGAACATCTGAACAGGTGAACGAATGAGCGGCTGACGGCTGTTCATCCGGGGTTCGCGTGGGCGACGCGGCCGGGCCTGTGTGCGACGGCACGCTGGTCCGACCCGTCCTCGCCGGCCCCAGGAGACGTACCGATGGCATCGATCCCGCACACCCGACGGTCCCTCATCGGCGGTTCCCTCGCCCTGTCCTCCGCGCTGATCGCCGCCCCGGCGCTCGCCGTCCCCGCCTTCGCGCGCTCCGGCCGACCGGCCGCGCTCTGGGGCGTCCAGTCCGGCGAGATCACCGCCCACTCGGCCACCGTGTGGACCCGTTCCGACCGCCTGGCGCGGATGTACGTCGAGACCTCGCCGAGCGAGGCGTTCCGCTACGCCGTACGCCGCCACCGCGGCCCGCTGCTGGGCCCGTCGAGCGACTTCACCGGCACCACCGTGCTGCGCGACCTGCCGCCCGGCCGGCAGATCCACTACCGGGTCGTCCTGACCGACCCCGACGACCCCCGCCGCAGCTCCGCACCGGTCCACGGCACCTTCCGCACCACCCCCGTCTCCCGCCGCCACGACGTGCGCTTCCTGTGGTCCGGCGATCTGGCGGGCCAGGGCTGGGGCATCAACCCCGATCTCGGCGGCTACCGCGTCTTCGAGGAGATGCGGCTGCGCGACCCCGACTTCTTCCTCTTCAGCGGGGACACCATCTACGCCGACGGGCCGATCAACGCCACCGCGCCGCTGCGCGACGGCAGCCTCTGGCGCAACGTCACCACCGAGGAGAAGGCGAAGGTCGCCGAGACGCTCGCCGAGTTCCGCGGGAACTTCCGCTACAACCTGCTCGATCGCAATCTGCTCGGCTTCAACGCCCAGGTCCCGGTCCTCGCCCAGTGGGACGACCACGAGGTGCGCAACAACTGGTACCCCGGCCAGCTCATCGACGACCCCCGCTACACCGTCAAGGAGGCCGACACCCTCGCCGCCCGGGCCCGCCAGGCCTTCGGCGAGTACTTCCCCGTCACCGACCTGCGCGGCGGACGCGCCGAGGGCCGGATGTACCGGGTGATGCGGTACGGCCCGCTGCTCGACGTCTTCGTCCTCGACATGCGCACCTACCGGAACGCCAACTCCCCCGGCACCCAGGCCGAGGACCCCATCGGCATCCTCGGCGCCGAGCAGCTGGCCTGGGTCAAGCGCGAGCTGTCCCGCTCCCGCGCCACCTGGAAGGTCATCGCCGCCGACATGCCGCTGGGCATCGTCGTCCCCGACGGGGCCGCCAACTTCGAGGCCGTCGCCCAGGGCGACCCGGGCGCACCGCTCGGCCGCGAGCTCCAGATCGCCGAGCTCCTGCGGCACATCAAGCACCAGCGCATCACGGGCACCCTCTGGGTCACGGCCGACGTGCACTACACCGCCGCGAACCACTACGCGCCGGAGCGGGCGGCCTTCACCGACTTCGCGCCGTTCTGGGAGTTCGTGTCCGGCCCGATCGGCGCGGGCGGCTTCCCGGCCGGGCGGCTCGACGCCACCTTCGGCCCGGAGACCGCTTACGTACAGTCGGCCCCCTTCGCCAACATGTCACCGTCCGAGAACCCGCCGTACTACGGTGAGGTCGACATCGACGGCGGCAGCGGGGAGCTCACCGTCCGCCTGCGCCGCCAGGGAGGGGGCGTACTCTTCACGCGGACGCTCCGACCCGGGCGCGTGGGCCAGTGACGCCCGGAAGCCTCGGGCAACCCCCGGGAGATCCCCGCGAGCCCCGGATCCCGCGGGAGGATCGACCCCTCGGGCCTGCAATTCGGAAATGACCCGGAAAACTGGGTGAAATCGGCCAGATGGACACTTAACCAGTCGGTCACAGATCGTTCGTGATCACGCAACACCCCTGCGCCACAGTGGTGTGCATGACTGACCGTAACCCCGCCTCCGTCCACCGTCCCCACCGTCACCACTGGCGCCGTGACGTCGTCGAACTCGCCGCGATGTTCTGCGCCGTCGCGGTCGCCGACGCCATCGCCAATCTCGTCGTGCACGGCCCGAGGGGCCCGGTCCTGCTCGTGGCCTCGGCCGTCGTACTCCTGGTGACGGCGGCCTTCCACACCTGGTGGGCCCGGCGCCACAGCCATGCGCCCCCGCCGCGGAGCACAGCCCCCACCGATCCGGAGCCGCTCCCGTCGACAGGCTCCGGCGCGACCACAACCGCGACGGCCACCGCGAGCAGCACCACCCTCTGGCGGATGCGCACGACCGTACGGGACGAGCCGGGCTCCCTGGCCGCCCTCTGCACCGCCCTCGCCCGCAACAGCGTCGACATCCTGAACCTCCAGACGCACCCGCTCCCCGAGGGCGGCACCGTCGACGAGTTCCTGCTGCGCGCCCCGCAGGAACTGCCCTCCGCCGACCTCAGCCGGGCCGTCTCCCGGGCCGGCGGCCACAGCACCTGGATCGAGCGCGCCGACGCCCACGACCTGGTCGACACCCCGACGCGGGTCCTCGGCCTCGCCACCCGCACCGCCCTGGACGCCGCCGAGCTTCCCCTCGCCCTGCGTCAGCTGCTCGGCCGCTGCACGATCCACTCGATCCCGGCGACCACCCTCTCCGGCCGCCCCAACGCCGGCGCGGACGCCCCGGTCGAGGGGGTCCTGGAGGCCACGGTGATGCGGCTGCGCGACCCCTCCGGCGGTGCGATCACCGTGGAGCGGCCGTACCTGCCCTTCACCCCGACCGAGTTCGCCCGGGCCCGCGCCCTCGTCGAGCTCGACGCCCGGCTCGGCCCCCGCGTCCCGCGCAGCCAGGACGTACTGACCCTGCCCGAGGGCAACGAGATCACCGTGCGCCGCGCCGACGGCTCCGACCTGCCGGCGGCCCGCGCCATGCACGACCGCTGCTCCGAGCGCACCCTGTCGCTGCGCTACCACGGCCCCGTCAACGACGCCGACCGCTACCTCGGCCACCTGCTGAGCCCCCGCTTCGGCCGCACCCTCGCCGCGACCACCGCCTCCGGCAAGCTCGTCGCCCTCGGCCACCTGCTGTGGGACGGCGACGAGACCGAGGTCGCCCTGCTCATCGAGGACGACTGGCAGCGCCGCGGCATCGGCTCCGAGCTGCTGCGCCGGCTCCTCGCGATGGCCGTCGAGGCCGGGTGCGACAGCGTGTACGCCGTCACCCAGGCCTCCAACACCGGCATGGTCGCCGCCATGCGCGGCCTCGGCCTCCCCCTCGACTACCAGATCGAGGAGGGCACCCTGGTGATCACGGCCCGGCTGGACGCGAACCCGGTCAGCTCCCGCCTGCCTTACGAGCCGCCCTACGAGCTGCCCCGCGAGCTCCCGTACGAGCTCCCCCACGAGCTCCCCCGCGAGCAGTCGGCTCCGCGCCGCCGCCGCTGAACGATCCGTCCGGACAACCGGGACCCCGACCGGGTACCGGCTCCGGCGGGAGGGCGGTTCCGGCGGAATCCGGCCAAGCTGCGCGCGCACCGTCCCCGGCGACGTTCCCGCCGGGGACGTGAAGTCGCTTGTCCAGCACGGTGGTTGAAGGTTTTTCGCACGGACTGGCGACCTCGCTCCGGCCCGCGTCAGCAGTGCGACGGCAATCGGTGATGACGGGAACCCGTCCCGCATACGAAGATGTCCGCATGTCAGAGACCCTCCACAACGGCAGTGCACCTCGGCTGCCCCGCCAGGTGGCCGACGCATACGTCGACGACCTCATCGCCCTCGACCCGATCACGGGCACCTACCTCGGTGTCGCCGCGAGTTCGAGCAAGCTCCCGGACTTCTCTCCGGCGGGCCGTGCGGCCCTGGCCGAGCTCATCCGCGAGACCCTCACGCGCCTCGACGCCGCCGAGTCGGTGCCCGGCGCCGACAGCGACGCCGAACGCCGATGTGCCCGGCTGCTGCGCGAGCGCCTCACCGCCGAGCTCGCCGTGGTGGAGGCCGACGAGGACCTGTGCGCGGTCAGCAACATCCACAGCCCCGCCCACTCCGTCCGTGAGATCTTCTCCCTGACCCCCTCCGACACCGACGAGGACTGGGCGGCGATCGCCGAACGCCTGCGGGCCGTACCGGCCGCCTTCGACGGCTACCGCGAGAGCCTCGAACTGGGCCTGGAGCGCGGCCTGTACGGTGGCCCGCGCGCCACCACCACCATGATCGGCCAGCTCACGACCTGGGTCGGCCAGGACGGCTCCGAGGCCCCCTTCTTCGAGGGCTTCGTCTCCGCCGGTCCCGACTCCCTGCGCACCGAACTCGACGCCGCGGCCGCGGGCGCGACCGCCTCCGTCGTCGAACTCCGCGACTGGATGAGCTCGGTGTACGCCCCGGCCGTCGAGGGCAAGCCCGACACCGTGGGCCGGGAGCGGTACGCCCGCTGGGCCCGGTTCTTCAACGGCACCGACCTCGACCTGGAAGAGGCGTACGCCTACGGCTGGTCGGAGTACCACCGGCTGCTCGCCGAGATGAAGTCCGAGGCGGCCAAGATCCTTCCGGGCGCCGGGCCCTGGGAGGCGCTCAAGCACCTGGACGAGCACGGCACGCACATCGAGGGCGTGGACGAGGTCCAGGCCTGGCTGCAGGGCCTGATGGACGAGGCCATCGAGAACCTCGACGGCACCCACTTCGAACTCGCCGAGCGCGTGCGCGAGGTGGAGTCCCGCATCGCCCCGCCGGGCGGCCCCGCGGCCCCGTACTACACGTCCCCCTCGGAGGACTTCTCCCGCCCGGGCCGCACCTGGCTGCCCACCATGGGCCTGACCCGCTTCGCCGTGTACGACCTGGTGTCCACCTGGTACCACGAGGGCGTGCCGGGCCACCACCTGCAGCTCGCGCAGTGGACGCACGTGGCGGACCAGCTCTCGCGCTACCAGGCCACCGTCGGCATGGTCAGCGCCAACGCCGAGGGCTGGGCGCTGTACGCGGAGCGGCTGATGGACGAGCTGGGCTACCTCAAGGACGCCGAGCAGCGCCTGGGTTACCTGGACTGCCAGATGATGCGCGCTGCGCGCGTCATCGTGGACATCGGTATGCACGTGGGCCTGGAGATCCCGGCGGACTCGCCGTTCCACCCGGGCGAGCGGTGGACGGTGGACCTGGCGCAGGAGTTCTTCGGCCTGCACAGCGGCCGGCCGGCGGACTTCGTCGAGAGCGAGCTGACCCGCTACCTGTCGATGCCGGGGCAGGCGATCGGCTACAAGCTGGGCGAGCGCGCCTGGCTGCTGGGCCGGGACAACGCGCGTGCCGCGCGGGGCGATTCCTTCGATCTGAAGGCCTGGCACATGGCGGCGCTTTCGCAGGGCTCGCTGGGTCTGGACGATCTGGTGGACGAGCTGTCGAAGCTCTGACACCTCGGCCGCGCCGGCGGCGGACGACGGACGACGGACGACGGACGGGCCGCTCATCCCCGGGGGATGGGCGGCCCGTCCTCGTCGGCGCCCGTAAGAGACACACGTCAGCAGCCGCAGTCGTCCGAGTCGGTCGGGGCGGTCAGCGGGTCGGCCTCGGCGCGCTGCCGGCCGCCCTGCCAGGTCTCGACCTCGAAGCCCTCGCGGATCCAGTACTCGATGCCGCCGAGCATCTCCTTGACCTGGAAGCCGAGTTCGGCCAGGGCGAGGGCGGAGCGGGTGCCGCCGTTGCAGCCGGGGCCCCAGCAGTACGTCACCACGGGGACGTTCTTGTCCAGGAGCCGCTCGGCCTGCTCGGGAATGAGGGCGGTGGGCAGGTGGACGGCACCGGGCACGTGGGCCTGGTCCCAGGACGGGGTGGAGCGGGAGTCGACGAGCTGGAAGCCGAGCTCGGCGCCCTGCTCACGGTGGGCCTTGAAAGCGGCGGCGACATCCGACACGTCCGCGTGGAAGGCCAGGCTCGCGGAGAAGTACGCGGCCGCCGCGGCCGGGGAGGCCGGGGGCACCCGGAGCACGGGGTTGGTGGTGGTCGCGGGGGCGGGGGCGGGGGTGGTGTTCTGCGTCGTCGTCATGGCAAGAAATCTACGATCTGTTGATCATCGCAGGAAGTGGCTTTCCCCGGCCTTCTCCTTGTCCGGCCGGGGAAATCCCTGCTAGACCTGCACCATGACCGACTATTCCCCTGACGCCACCGACTGGCGGATCCTCGAAGCCCTCCAGCGGGACGGGCGCGCCAGTTTCACCGAGCTCGCCCGCTCCGTGTCCATGTCCGCGAGCGCCGTCACCGAGCGGGTCCGCCGACTGGAGGAGAGCGGCATCATCACCGGCTACACGGCGGTGGTGGATCCGGAGAAGCTCGGCAAGTCGATCCTCGCGCTGGTGCGGCTGCGCTATCCGCACGGGAACTACAAGCCGTTCCACGACTTCCTGGAGACGGCCCCGGAGATCCTGGAGGCCCATCACGTGACCGGGGACGACTGTTTCGTCCTCAAGGTCGCGACGCGTTCGATGGCGCACCTGGAGGAGGTCACGGGCCGGATCTCGGGCCTCGGACCGGTGACGACGAGCATCGTGTACTCCTCGCCGCTGCCCCGCAGGCCGCTCAGTCCGTGAGCGCCGCCGCCCGGTGGCGCACCACGGAGCCGCCGCGCTGCTTGACGATCTCCAGCTGGGTCTGGACGCGGGTCCGCAGGTCGGCGACGTGGCTGACGATGCCGACGCTGCGGTCCCGCTCGCGCAGTGCGTCCAGGACGTCGAGCACCTCGTCCAGCGCCTGGTCGTCCAGGCTGCCGAAGCCCTCGTCGATGAAGAGGGTGTCGAGCCGCATGCCGCCCGCCTCGTCCGTGACCACGTCCGCGAGGCCGAGCGCCAGGGCGAGCGAGGCGAAGAAGGTCTCGCCGCCCGACAGGGTGGCGGTGTCCCGCTCACTGCCGGTCCAGGCGTCGACCACGTGCAGTCCGAGGCCGGAACGCCCCCGTCCGCTCGCCCGCGCGTCGGAGTGGACCAGGGTGTAGCGGCCGCCGGACATGCGCAGCAGCCGTACCGTCGCGGCGGCGGCCACCTGCTCCAGGCGGGCGGCCAGCACGTAGGCCTCCAGGCGCATCTTGCGCTCGTTGTCGGCGGAGGTGCCGGCGGTGAGTCCGGCCAGCCGGGCGACCCGGTCGTAGGCCTCGCGCAGCGGGCCGAGCGCGCGCAGTTCCTGCTCGGCCCGCCGGGAGAGCCGGTCGAGCTCCGCGCAGCGCACCCGGGCCGCGTCGGCCGCCGACCCCGCCGTACGAAGCTTCGCCGCGGCCGAGGTCGCAGCGGCCTCGGCCGCGTCCGGTGCGGCCGGAGGCAGGGCTGCCGCCAGGGCGGCGCCGGTCTCGCGACGGCGGTCCGCCAGCAGGGCCTCCTCCGTCTGCCAGGCGTCCATCCGGTGTTGGAGCGCGGTGCGTTCGTACTCCGGGAGCACCGCGTCGGCGGCGGCCTCGATGGTGTCGAACCCGGCCTTGAACGAGGCGTCGGCGAGTTGGTCGTCGGCCTCCTTCAGCCGGGCCGCGGTGGTCTCGGCCCGGCGCAGCGAGGTGGCCGCCCCGGAGACCATCCGGACCCGGTCCTCCAGGGTGCGGGCGCGGGCCGCGACGGTGGGCGCACCGTCCCGGACGAGGGCCAGTTCGGCCTCCAACCCGGCCTGTTCGCGGTCCAGGGCCTCGCGCCGGGAGGCCCTGGCGGCGGCCCGGGTCTCGGCGCCCTGCCGGTCGGCGCTGCGCGTGGCGTGCTCCCGCTCGGCCCGGGCGAGCTGTTCCCGGGCGGCGTGCAGGCCGGCGGCCGCGGCGTGGGCGGCGGCATGACGGGCGCTCAGGTCGGCGGTCAGGGTGAGCAGTTCGGCGGTGGTGGCGTCCCCGGCGGCGGCCGCGGCCTCGGCGCGGCCCCCCTGCGCGGCGGCGAGCCGGCGCTCGACGGCGGCCCTCGCCTGCTCGGCCCGTTCCAGATGGGCGTGGGCGGCGTCCTCGGCCGCGCGGTCCACGTGACCGGGGGCCGGGCGGGCCGGAGCGGGGTGCTCCGCGGACCCGCACACGGTGCAGGCCTCCCCCGCGACCAGTGCCTCGGCGAGCTCGGCGGCGATCCCGCGCAGCCGGGCCTCCTTGAGCTCCAGCCAGCGCTCCCGGGCGGCGGCCGACTCCTCGCGCAGGGTGAGCAGTTCACCGGCGGCGCGCGCCGCGTCGGCGTCGAGCTCGTCCCGTCGCCGGGCGGAGTTCAGCTGCATGCGGGCGGGTTCCAGTCGGCCCGCGAGCTGCTCGGCCAGGGTCGCGGCCTGCTGGGCGGCGTCGACGCGCTCCTGCAGCGCCGCACGGGTCGCCTCCCAGCGCTCCAGCCAATCGGCGGACTCCTGGTGCTGTTCCTCGGCGGCGCGGGACTCCCGTTCCAGGTCGGCCCGTTCGCGGCCGATCTCGGCGCTGCGCTGTTCGGCGCGCTGCGCCGCGCCGAGGGCGCCCAGGGCCTCGCGCAGGCGCTGTTCGACGTCGGCCAGCTGCTCGGCGCCCGCTTCCTTGAGCGTCGGCGGGAGCTGCGCCCGGGCGGAGGTCTCGGCGTGCGCGGCGGCCAGGTGCGCCGCGGAGGCGGCGCCGCGCAGTTCCAGGGCGGGGGCCACCAGGGCTCCACGCCGGGCCCGGTCCAGCAGCTCGCGCACGCGGTCCCGTTCGGGTTCGGCCTCGGCGAGCAGGGCGGCCCGCCGGAGGGTCTCCGCGTGCCGGCGCTGCAGCCGGTCGAGTTCCCGCGCGTCCTCGGCGGCCCGCCGGGCGGCGGCGTGCCGGCTCTCGACGGCGGCCAGCGCGTACTCGGCGACCTCGAGACGCTCGCGGGCCGCGCACCGGGCGACGGCCGCCCAGGCGCGGACGGCCTCGGCCAGTCCGGGATCGCCCGGCTGGTGGCCGGGCATCGGCCAGGCCCGCAGGTCGGCGCTGTCGCCGGCTGCCTGGGCGAGCCGCTGGGCGGTGTGCAGCACCTTCTCGTCGCCGGCGCGGACCCTGGCCTCGGCGGCCCGGCGGCGCTCGCCGAGCAGGGCCTCGACGGCTGCGAAGCGGCGGGTGTCGAAGAGCCGGCCGAGCAGTCGGCCGCGGGCCGCCTCGTCGGCGCGCAGGAACTTCGCGAACTCCCCCTGCGGCAGCAGCACGACCTGGCAGAACTGCTCGCGGCTCATGCCGAGCAGCTGCTCGATCTCCTCGCCGATCTCCTGGTGGGAGCGGCTGAGCGGCTCCCAGCCCTCGCCGGTGTGCTCGCGCAGCCGGCTCTGGGCCTTGTCCTTGGTGGTGCCGGTGCCGCGCTTCTTCGGGCGTTCCTGTTCGGGCCGCCGGGTGATCTCCAACCGGCGTCCGCCCGCGGTGAGTTCGAGGGTGACCTCGGTCGGGGTGTCGGCGGCGGCGTGGTCGCTGCGCAGGCTGGTGCCGGGGGCCTGACGGGGGCCGGGCACGGAACCGTAGAGCGCGTAGCAGACGGCGTCGAGCACGGAGGTCTTCCCGGCGCCGGTGGGTCCGTGCAGCAGGAAGATGCCGGCGCCGGACAGGGCGTCGAAATCGATCTCCTGGGGTTCGGCGAAGGGTCCGAAGGCGGTCACGGCCAGCCGGTGCAGCCTCATCGGTGGGTCTCCCGGTGGCTGTCGTCGGCTCGTACGTCGTCGAAGGCGCCCTGCAGGACGGCCCGTTCGGCCTCGTCGGCGTGGCCGCCGCCGCGCACGTGGGCGACGAAGTCCTCGGCGATCTCCTGGTCGCTGCGGCCCTTGAGTCGCTGGGCGTAGGAGGCGCCGGTCTCCTCCTGGCGGCCCTCGGGGTCGAAGGCGAGGGTGAGGGTGTGCGGGAAGCGGGCGGCGAGGCGGGCCATGGGGTCGTCGGGCCGGACCGGGTCGGTGAGGGTGGCCTCGACCCAGGCGTCCTCGTGCGCCTGGTGCGCCGGATCCCGCAGCAGGTCCTCCAGCCGCCCGCGCAGCCGGGCGAGGGTGCGGGGTACGGGGGTGTCGACGCGCTCGGCGTGGACGATGGCCCCTTCCGCACCCAGTTCGATCAGCCACATGGTCTTGCGGTGGTCGGCCTCGGAGAAGGAGTAGGCGAGCGGGGAACCCGAGTAGCGGACCCGTTCGTCGATGGTCTGGCTGCCGTGGAGGTGGCCGAGGGCGGCGTAGTCCACGCCGTCGAAGACCGAGGCGGGTACGGCCTCGACCCCGCCGACGGTGATGTCGCGCTCGCTGTCGCTGGCCTGTCCGCCGGTGACGAAGGCGTGCGCGAGGACGATCGAACGGGTGCCGGGGGCGCGGCGGGCGAGGTCGGCCCGGATGCGGTCCATGGCGGCGCCGAGGACCGCCTCGTGGCTCACCTTCTCGGCGCCGAACTGGTCCTTGACCAGGGCGGGCTCCAGGTACGGCAGCCCGTACAGCGCCACGTCACCGTGCGCGTCGGCCAGGACGACGGGGTCGGCGCAGCCGGCGGGGTCGGTGCGCAGGTGGATCCCGGCCCGGTCGATCAGTCCGGCGCCGACGCCGAGCCGGCGCGCGGAGTCGTGGTTGCCGGAGATCATCACGGTGGGCACGCCCAGGTCGGCCAGGCGGTGCAGGGCCCGGTCGTACAGCTCGACGGCGGGCAGCGGGGGTACGGCGCGGTCGTAGATGTCACCGGCGACCAGGACGGCGTCGACCTCGCGTTCGCGCACGGTCTCGATGAGGTGGTCGATGAAGACCGCCTGGGCGCCGAGCAGGTTGACCCGGTGGAAGGCCCGGCCGAGGTGCCAGTCGGAGGTGTGCAGGAACTTCACTCGCCGACCCCGCCGCGCATGCCGTCTCCCCCTGGTCGTCTCCCGCTCGCTGAACCCCTCTACGCTAACCCGTCCCCGGGGGCGCTCAGGGCGCGTACGTCTCTCCGCCGAGGGTGAGACCGGCGCTGCCCGCGGTGGTGTCGGCGAGCCAGGCCTCGAAGGCGGGCAGGTCCGCCTCCGGGAGGGCCACCTCGATCTCCACCTCGGCGCCGTAGCGCAGGTCCACCACGGTCCGGCCGGTGGAGCGCAGATCGTTCTGGGTCTTGCCGGCCCGCTGGTGGTCGACGGTGACGGTGGCCAGCCGGTAGCGGCGCCGGGTGACGGTGCCGAGTTCGTCGAGGGCTTCGCCGACGACCCCGCCGTAGGCCCTGATCAGCCCGCCGGCGCCGAGCTTCACGCCACCGTAGTAGCGGGTGACGACGGCGACCGCGTAGCGGATGTCGCGGCGCATGAGCATCTGCAGCATGGGCACCCCGGCTGTGCCGCCGGGCTCGCCGTCGTCGCTCGCCTTCTGGACGGACGCGTCGGCGCCGACGACGTAGGCGAAGCAGTTGTGCGTGGCGGTGGGGTGCTCCTTGCGGATGCGCGCGACGAAGTCCTGGGCCTCCTGCTCGGTCGCGGCCGGCGCGAGCGAGCAGAGGAAGCGCGAGCGGTTGATCTCGGACTCGTGCATGCCCTCACGGGCCACCGTCACGTACTGGTCTGCCTTCACCTCACCACCCTAAGCGGTGCAGAACGGGCCCCCTCCCGCCCGTGGCCTAGGTTGGCGTACATGGAGCTGCGGGGGTGGAACTACCGGTATGTGGGACCGGCCGAGCTGAGGGCGCTCGTCCGACCGGAGGGCGAGGGCCGGCGCATCCGCTCGGCCGCGGAGTTCGAGGACTGGGCCTCGGGCCCGGCGTCGGTCGAGCCGTCCGAGCCCGTCACGTTCGTCGTGGACGGCGCCGGTGTGCTGCGGCTCGCGCCGCGGCGGAGCGAGCACGTGGTGTGCGCGGGCGGCGGCACGGTGCTGAGCGCCGGGGAGATCACCTTCGGGCGGGAGTCCGGGCGGTGGGTGGTCCGTGCGGTGAGCAACCAGTCGACCGGATACTGCCCGGACACCTGCTCGTGGCCGGCCGTCGCGGACGCCCTGGACGCGGCCGGACTCGACGTGCGCCCGGACGGCTTCACCCACGAGGTGGTCTTCCGCCGCTGCCCGGCCTGCGCGCAGCTGAACATCGTCCGGGAGGAGTACTTCGTCTGCGTCTTCTGTGACGGGCCGCTCCCGCCGGGGTGGAACGTGGACCCGTCGGCGGGGAGCGGGGAATCGCGCGCGGGCCGTTTCGGTTGACCCGGCAGAGCGCCGGTCCGAGGGCGGCGGGGAAGCCGCGGTCAGGGCCGGCGGGGACGAGAACACCAGGAGGCGGCACACGTGTACGGCGATCCGGCAACCATCCGCAAGATCCTCACCGAGCTCGGCGACACCTGGGCCGTGGTGGGGCTCTCGAACAACCAGGACCGTGCGGCATACGGGGTGGCGCGCGTGCTCCAGCGGTTCGGCAAGCGCGTGATCCCCGTGCACCCCAAGGCCGAGACCGTGCACGGTGAGCCCGGGTACGCCTCGCTGGCGGACATCCCGTTCAAGGTGGACGTGGTGGACGTCTTCGTGAACAGCAAACTGGCCGGCCCCGTCGCCGACCAGGCGGCCGCCGTCGGCGCCGAGGCCGTCTGGTTCCAGCTCGGCGTGATCGACGAGGCCGCGTACGCCCGTACCCGCGAGGCGGGGCTGACCATGGTCATGGACCGCTGCCCCGCGATCGAGATCCCGGCGCTCTAGCCGGCGGACGCGCTGGTTCCGGCGCCGGTGCCCCCGTGCGTGTGCGCGGGGGCCGGCGCCGAGACCGGCGGGACCGACACGGCGAGGGTCATCTCCATCGGTACGGAGCCGTCGTTGCGGTAGGAGTGCGCGAGGTTCGCCTCGAAGGTGGCCGCGGCCCCGGCCGGGACGCGGAACTCCTCCTCGCCGACCACCAGGGTCAGCTCCCCGGCCGTGACGTGCAGCATCTCGATGGTGCCGGACGGGTGCGGGACGGAGTGCGTCCCCTCACCCGGCACCAGGTGCCAGGTCCACAGCTCCATCGGCCCTCGCTCGTCGGTGCCGATCAGCATCGTCGTCGAACTGCCCGCCTCGCTGGACCAGATCCGCACCACCTGGTCCGGCGGGACGATCCGGACCTGCGGGCCCCGGTCGTGGTCGAGGAGCGCGGAGATGCTGACGCCCAGCGCGTCGGCCAGCCTGACCGTGGTGCCCACGCTGGGGTTCGTACGGGCCTGCTCGATCTGGATGATCATCCCGCGGCTCACTCCCGCGCGAGCGGCCAGGGAGTCCAGGGTGAAACCGCGCTCACCGCGCCACCGCTTGAGGTTCCGGGCGAGCGCCTGGGTGAGCTGTTCGAGATCCGACACCATTCCGTCCAATATTTTGGATGACACAGTCCAACAGAGTGCACTAACGTGTTCCGTATTCGATGCTGCACTCCAGCGTTCACCGCACTGTACTGCGAGGTCCCCCATGACCGCCCTCTTCGCCCTGGCCACAGCTGTGCTGTGGGGGCTCGCCGACTTCGGCGGCGGGCTGCTGACCCGCCGGATCCCGGCGCTCACGGTGGTCGTCGTCTCGCAGGTCGTCGCCGTGGTCGTGCTGGGCGCGGTGGTCCTCGGCACGGGCGCCTGGCGGGAGGCCGGTCCGCAGCTGTGGTTCGCGGTCGGCGCCGGTCTGGTCGGGCCGATCGCCATGCTCAGCTTCTACAAGGCGCTGGCCCTCGGCCCGATGGGCGTGGTCTCGCCGCTGGGCTCCCTCGGCGTGGTCGTACCCGTCACCGCCGGGCTGATATTGGGTGAGCGGCCCGGGCTCGGCCAGTTCGCGGGGATCGCCGTGGCGGTCGTCGGCATCGTCCTCGCGGGCGGCCCGGAGCTGCGCGGCGCACCCGTCCAACGGCAGGCCGTCGTCCTCACTCTGGTCGCGGCCTTCGGCTTCGGCGCGGTGATGGCCCTGATCTCGGAGGCGTCCGCCACCGTGACGGGGCTGTTCCTGGCCCTCTTCGTGCAGCGGGTCACCAACGTCGCCGTCGGAGGCGCCGCCTTGTGGGCGCAGACCCGGCGCGGCATACCCGCGCTTCCGTCCGGCACCGGCCCGAAGCTCCTGTGGGGGCTGCTGCCCGCTCTGGCCTTCGTGGGCCTCGCGGACGTCGCGGCGAACGGCACGTACTCCATAGCCGCCCAGAACGGCCCGGTCACCATGGCCGCCGTACTGTCCTCGCTCTACCCGGTGATCACCGCGCTCGCCGCCTTCGCCGTACTCAAGGAACGGCTGCGCACGGTCCAGGCCGCGGGCGCCGGCCTGGCCCTCGCCGGAACGGTTCTCCTGGCCGCGGGCTGAGCTATCCCGACGCCGGGGCCCTACGAACGCTCGGCCTCGGCGAGTTCGATCTCCGCGAGCTCGGCCTCCGTCAGCTCGGCCAGACCGCGCAGCTGCTCCGGGGTCATCCCGTCCGGGATCGGCACCGGCGTCGGCGTGCGCAGCGGCGGCTGCCAGCCCGTCTCCGGCCGCCAGCGCCGTACGATGCGCGCCGGCGCCCCCGCCACCACGGCATGGTCGGGCACCTCGCCCCGTACGACGGCTCCCGCGGCCACCACCACGTTGCGGCCGAGGCGCGCGCCCGGCAGGATCACCGCGCCGGTACCGAGCCAGCAGCCCGGGCCGATCTCCACGGGTTCGCTGCGCGGCCACTGCCGGCCGACGGGCTCGTGCGGGTCGTCGTAGCTGTGGTTGGTGGACGTGATGTAGACGCCGGGGCCGCAGAAGGTGTTCGACCGGATGGTGATCCGGGCGTCGGCGATGACATGGCTGTTCCGGCCGATGACCACCCCGTCGCCCAGGACGAGCATCGGCTCGGAGCCGAGGTCGAGGTCCGGCATCATCCCGGCGGTGAGGGTGACCTGCTCGCCGATGATGCAGTGCGAGCCGAGCTCTATCCAGCGCTCACCGAAGACGGTGCCCTGCGGGAAGGCGAGCCGGGTGCCGTCCCCGATCGCCCCGAACCTGAGCCTCCCCGGGGTCTGCGCGGTGACCGCACCGGCCTGCTGCATCCAGCGCCATCCGGTGTGGACCACGCGGCTCGCCAACCGGCGGCGCGCGGCCGTCAGAGATGAGAACGTGTTCTGTTTCTTCGGCACCCGGCCACGGTAGTGCGCCGGACCCGCGTCGCCCCGACCACACTCCTGTGATCTTCACCCCATCGCGGGCACGGTGCCGCGCGTGGCCTACGGTGCCGATAGCGCGGCAACCGGACGACAGACGGCAGAGGAAGAGAACATGACGTACCAGGCGGCCCAGGCACTCGTGGCGGGTGTCGGCGGCAAGAACCCGGACATCGACCCGACGGCCTTCACGGCACCGACCTCGGTCACGGTCGGCGACGTCACCCTCGCCGCCGGCGCGAGCATCTGGTATTCGGCGGTGCTGCGCGCCGACTGCGGCCCGATCACGCTCGGCGCCGACAGCAATGTGCAGGACAACTGCACGGTGCACGTGGACCCCGGCTTCCCGGTCTCGATCGGCGAGCGCGTCTCCATCGGCCACAACGCCGTCGTGCACGGCTGCACCGTCGAGGACGACTGTCTGATCGGCATGGGCGCGACCGTGCTGAACGGCGCCGTGATCGGCGCCGGTTCGCTGGTGGCCGCCCAGGCCCTGGTCCCGCAGGGCATGGTCGTCCCGCCCGGCTCACTGGTCGCGGGCGTGCCCGCCAAGGTGCGCCGTGAACTGACCGACGAGGAGCGCGAGGGCATCAAGGTCAACGCCCTGATGTACGTCGAGCTGGCCAAGCAGCACCGCGCCTCGGTGACCCCGGACGCCTAGGCCGTCACCGCTGGGGCGCGTGGCGCTGGTGCCGTCACCGGTCCGGCGTTCCCCGCCCGTCGGGGGGCGACATCCGGCGACTCCCGCGCGGCCGCGAGCAGGGCCCTGACGGCCTGGTGGTCGGGGCGGCGCGTGCCGGGTGTCGCGCGGGCGGTGAACCGCTCTCCCTCCCGTCCCTCACGCAAGGTCCGCCCGGTGAGGGCGGCACCGCGGGCGAGGAGCCGTTCCACCGTGGCCGGGTAACCGAAGCGGGCGGCCCAGTCGAGCGGGGTGCGGTCCCGCATCGTCTCCTCGATGTCGGCGCCCCGGTCGAGCAGCAGGTCCACCAGCGGCGGGTTGCCGCTCTCCGCGGACGTGGCCGCGAGGACCAGGGGCACGTAGCGCATCCGCCCGGCCGGGCCGCCCGGTGGGGCGCCTGCGTCGAGAAGGGCCCGGGCGATGTCCGTGTGCCCGTTCATCGCGGCCAGGGCCAGCGGCGTCGCCTCGCCGTACGGGCCCGCGTCGATCCGGGGGTCGGCGCCCGCCGCGAGGAGCAGCCGGACGACCTCCGCGTGCCCGGCGCACACGGCAAGGTCCAGCGCGCGCCGGCCGCCGGGGACCCAGGCGTCGATCTCCGCTCCCCCGGCCGACAGGGACCGCACCGCGGCCGCGTCGCCCTGCTCCGCCGCCCGGCCCAGCCCGTTCGCCCGTGGGTGGTACTGGCTCGACCGGCCTTCGTCGGACCAGTCCGAGTCCGACTCCGCTCGTCGTCGCTGCGCTGCCGTCACTCGCCGACTGTGGCCGGGGCCGACTGCTGTGCGGGGATCTCCGCCTCGGCGGTGCCGGCGGCCGCGGCCGCCTTCTTCATCCGGCTGCGCACCACGAGCGTCACGGCGAGCCCGAACAGCACGGCCAGCCCCAGGGCCAGCCAGGAGAACCGCTTCAGCCACGGCTCGGCGACGATCCCGACCGAGTAGATGACGGCCGTGGTGCCGCCCGCCCAGAGGATGCCGCCGAGGACGTTGGCGATCAGGAAGCGCCAGTACGGCATGCGCAACACGCCCGCCAGCGGCCCGGCGAAGATCCGCAGCAGGGCCACGAACCGCCCGAAGAAGACGGCCCACATGCCCCACTTCTCGAAGGAGCGTTCCGCCAGCGCCACCTGCTGGGGCCCGAAGTGCTTGGGGAAGCGCCGGCCCAGCCGCTCCAGCAGCGGCTTGCCGCCCCGGCGGCCGATCGCGTAGCCGATCGAGTCGCCCACGATCGCCCCGGTGATCGCGCAGAGCCCCAGGATCACGGGGTCGATCTCCCCGTGCTGCGAGGCCAGCAGCGCCGAGCTGACCAGGACGATCTCTCCCGGCAGCGGGATGCCGAGGCTCTCCAGTCCGATGACCAGACCCACCAGGAGATAGATGCTGACCGCCGGAATCGTCTCCAGCCATTCCTGGATGTGCACCGGTACGTCCTCCCGTGTCGTCCTCGGCGCGCCCCCTGTGACACGCCGAACGGGCAGCCTATCGGCTCGCCACGACCGCCTTGGACCTCAGTGGCAGTTCACGCGACGAACGGCCCACGAACACCTGACGTCGGCCGGAACCCAGCACCCAGGCATGCTGCTCCGGGTCCCACGACGACAGGGCCCGCGCGTCGATGTCGAGGGTGACCCGCTCCGCCTGGCCGGGTGCCAGGACGAGCCGCCGGTAGCCGGCCAGCGCGCGTACCGGCTGGTCGAGCTCCAGCTCCGCGGACGGGCCGACGTACACCTGGGCCACCTCGGTGCCCTTGCGGCGACCGGTGTTGCGGACGGTGAACTCCACGCGGAGCCCGCCCCGCTGCGGCCGGACGGTGAGCTTCTCGTACTGCCAGGTGGTGTACGAGAGCCCGTGCCCGAAGGGGAACAGGGGGGTCACCCGCTGGGCGTCGTACCAGCGGTGGCCGACGTGGATGCCCTCGGAGTACTCCTGGCGGCCGCCCACGCCGGGGTAGCGCAGCGGCTCGCCGCCGACCGGGGTGGCCAGCTCGTCGGTGGGGAAGGTCTGGGTGAGTCGGCCGCCGGGGTCCACGTCCCCGAAGAGGAGGTCTGCGGTGGCTCCCGCGCCCTCCTGGCCCGGGTAGTACATCTGGAGGACCGCTCCGGTACGCGAGAGCCACGGCATGGTCGTGCTGGAGGAGGTGTTGAGCACGACGGTCGTACGGGGGTTCGCGGCGGCCACGGCCTCGATCAACCGCTCCTGCCCGCCCGGGAGCGCCAGGGAGGTACGGTCCCGGCCCTCGGTGGCGTCCTCGTAGGCGAACAGCACCACGCTGCGGGCCGCCTTCGCGGTCTTCACGGCCTCGGCGAGGTCCGCGGCGCGGGTCGCCCCGGTGGTGTGCCGCAGCCGGAAGCGCTGGCCTTTGTCCCCGCCCTCGGCGGTCACGGCGAGCCGGTGGGTGCCCGCCTTGAGGGCGAGGGTGGTGCGGCGGACGCTCATCCCGTCGGGTGCGGAGCCGAGCAGTCCGCCGGCGAAGTACTCGGCCACGCCCTGCCGGACGGGGAACAGTTCCTCCCCGTCGAGGCGTACGACGGGCCGCTTCCCGGTGTAGTGGACGAGCAGGGTCCACTCGTCGTCGGCCGCGAGGCGGAACTCCGCCTCGTGGCTCCAGACCCGCCCGGGTTCCACGGCCCGCGCGTCCAGGTCGGCGGCCGGGGTCAGCAGCTCGGCCGGGAGCGGCCGCCCGTACAGGTCCTCCCCGAGGGCGTAGCGGACGGTCGAACCGTTCCCGGCCCGTCGCCGGACGGCGCTGAGCGGGGTGGGCGCCCCGTCGGGAATCACGTGCGCGCTGCCACCGCCTCCGACGAAGGGCACCTGGCCGGTCGGTCCGATCACGGCGATCGAGCGGGCGGCGGCGCCGGTCAGGGGCAGGGTGTCGTGTTCGTTGCGCAGCAGTACGGCCCCGGCGGTGGCCACCTTGCGGGCGGTCCGGGCTCCGGCGGCGGAGTCGCGCGGGGGCCGGGCGGCGGGCCGCGCCGCCAGCAGCCCGAAGCGGTCCATGGTGGCGAGGATCCGGTGGACGGCGAGGTCGACGGCGCTCTCGGGTACGGAGCCGCCGCGCACCGCCTCGCGCAGCGGTCCGCCGAAGTGGGTGCCGCCGGGCATCTCCATGTCGAGGCCGGCGCCGATGGCGGCGACGGTGCTGTGGGTGGCGTCCCAGTCGGACATCACCCAGCCGTCGAACCCCCAGCTGCCCCGCAGCAGTTCGTCGAGCAGCGGCTTGCTCTCGCAGGCGTGGACGCCGTTGACCTTGTTGTAGGCGCCCATGACGGCGCCCGCGCCGGCTGCCACGGCGGCTTCGAAGCCCCGTAGCTCCGTCTCGTGGAGGGTCTGCTCGGCGGCGACCACGTCGACGGTGTCGCGGCCGTGCTCCTGGTTGTTGAGGGCGAAGTGCTTGACGGTGGCGATCAGGCCCTCGTCCTGGATGCCGCGGATCATCTCGCCCACGAGGTCGGCGGTCAGGCGCGGGTCCTCGGCGAAGGTCTCGAAGTTGCGGCCCGCGTACGGGGTGCGGATGAGGTTGACCATGGGCGACAGCACGACGTCCTGGCCGAGTGCCCGGCCCTCGCGGCCGATGACGCGGCCGTACTCGCGGGCCAGCGCCGGGTCGAAGGCGGAGGCGAGCAGGACCGGCGCGGGCAGTGCGGTGGCGGGTCTGGCGACGCGTACCCCGGCAGGCCCGTCGGTGAGGCGCAGCGGCGGGATGCCCAGGCGGGGTACGCCGGGTACGTAGCCGGCCTGGCCGAGGGAGGTGGGGTCGGGGGCGCCGTGCAGCAGGGCGGTCTTCTCGTCGAGGGTGAGCCGCTCCAGCAGCGAGTCGATGCGGGCGGCGCCCTTGGCCTCGGCGCCGGCGTCGGCCGGTGCGGCGGGCGGCGTCCCGGGGGCGCCCGCGCCCGGCGGCACCCCTGGCGCGCAGGCGCCCGCTGCGAGGGCCGTACCCGCCGTGCCCGCCGCCGCGAGCAGTCGCATCGCGGAACGTCTGGACACGGCCTCGCTCATGGGCGCTCCCTGCGGCGTGGGTCGGCGGGAGCGGCCCGCGCCGGACCGCTCCCGCGCCCACTGTGCGCCGCGTGCCCGCCGGGTCCACCGAGACGCGCCACCGCGGCGCCGAGGTTCAGCCCTCCGGCAGCGGCGGCGCGCCACCGGCGCCGCCACCGGCGCCGCGCGACGGACTTCGGGGCGGGCCGGCTCGTGGCCGCGGGGGTGGTGTGCCCGAGGGCGTCAGGCGTTGGGGCGCAGGGTCCAGACGACCGTCATCTCGCCCGTCACGGCCTCGTCCTCGCGCTGGATGGCGATGGTGACCGGGAACTCGGGGCGGCCGCCGGCGTCGAGTTCGGCGATGACCTCCGCGGCCGGGCGGCCGAGGGTGGCGGTGGCGGTGACGACGCCCTTGGCGAGCTTCTTGTAGCCGATCTCGGCCTTCACGGCGAGCGGGACGGCGCGCGAGAGCTGGTCGCCGAAGGCGGCCAGGACGATCGCGCCGCTCGCGGACTCGGCGAGGGTGAACATCGCGCCGGCGTGCGGGCCGCCGACGTGGTTGTGGTAGTCGGGCTGGTCCGGAAGCCGGACGACCGCGCGCTCGGGGGTGGTCTCCAGGAACTGGAGGTTCAGGGTCCGGGCCATCGGTACGGTCGCGGCGAGCAGTTCGCCCACGTTCATCTGGTCTGCGCTCATGAAACGCGATGTTACCCGTGAGTAGTCCTGATTGACCAGAGCTCCCAAGGGGGCGGCCGTGGCTCCCCGCGGCCACGGCCACTATCGTTACCGGCCATGTGGCCAGGACAGCAGCAGCCGCCCGGGGGAGAACAGAACCCTCAGGACGCGCAACAGAACCCGTACCAGCAGCAGCCGGGACAGCCGGGGCAGCCGAACCCGTACCAGCAGCAGCCCGGTTACGGATACCCGCAGCAGCCGGGATACCAGCCGCCCCAGGGCGCTCCCGGCCAGCAGTGGGGTCAGCCCCAGCTGCCGCAGCAGCCCCAGCCCGCCGCCACCGGCGGCGGCGGGAGCCCGTACTCGACCAAGACCGTGGCGATCGTCGCCGCGGCCGCCGTCGTCGTGGTGGCCGCCGCGACCGGCGCGTTCGTCCTGACCCGGGACGACAAGAAGACCGAGGCCGACGACAAGCCGACGGCAAGCCCCTCGGCGCCGGCCTCCGAGGCACCCGCCCCGGCCGGCAGCAGCCCGAATCCGCGGGCCGGCGGCAACGCCCAGCCCGTCATCCCGGGCTGGAAGGTCGTCGTCAACACCAAGTACGGCGTCAGCTACGACGTGCCCCCCGAGTGGAACGTCAACGAATCCGGCGTGAGCCTCTCCTTCCACGACGAGGTCAAGAACGATGGCAGCCCCATCATCACGATGAGCGGCACCGCCACCCTCAAGGAGGAGTGGTGCACGGTCGACAAGGACGCGGACGGCAGGGTCGAGAAGTTCTCGCTCGCGGACACCGGCATCAAGGGCGCCCAGGGCGCCAAGGACACCTCGCAGGTGGCGACCGACAACACCAGCGCCTGGGCCTGGGCGGCCTTCGCCCAGAAGGAGCCCAAGGGAACGGTCAAGGTGGCCGCGGCCAAGGAGTACACGACCTCCTCCGGGATCAAGGGCCACATGGTGGTGGCGACCGCTCCGAACCTGAAGAAGGAGCACAAGTGCTCCACCGACGGCAAGACGGTCGGCTTCGGCTTCAAGAACGCCGTCGGTGACTTCGCCAGCTTCGTGCTCATCAGCGCGGCCGGTGTGAAGGACGAGGTTCCGGACGACGTCTCCAACAAGATCATCAGTTCCATCCGGCTCACCACCCCGTGATCCGTCTCCCGCCCCGGGCCGACGAATCCGTTTGGATTCTCGGCCCGGGGCGGGGATAGTCCGGGGGTGAGTTCTCCCCGCGCCGCAGCACCCCGTACGCCCGTGAACCGCCGCCGACCCGAGTGGGCCGGCCGCAACTACAGCCTGCTCACGGGTGCGGCGATCATCACGAACCTGGGGAGCCACGGAGCGCACATCGCGGCCGCCTTCGCGGTCATGGAGGCCGGCGGATCCGTCGGCGACGTCGGACTGATCGCGGCCGCCCGCACGCTGCCGCTCGTCCTGTTCCTGCTCATCGGCGGCGCCATCGCCGACCGGCTGCCCCGCCACCGCGTGATGGTCGCGGCCAACGTCCTGAACTGCCTCTCGCAGGCCGCCTTCGCCGTCCTCGTCCTCGCGGGCGAACCCCAGCTGTGGCAGATGATGCTGCTGACCGCCCTGTGCGGCACCGGTACGGCCTTCTTCAACCCCGCGGCCGAGGGCATGCTGCTCTCCACCGTCTCCGGCGAACACTCCAACCGCGCCTTCGCGCTCTTCCGCATGGCGATCAACGGCGCCGGCATCGGCGGCGCGGCCCTCGGCGGAGCGATGATCGCCGCGGTGGGCCCGGGTTGGGTGCTGGCCGCCGACGCGGCGGCCTTCGCGGTCGCCGGCGCCCTGCGGACCTTCCTCGACGTCAGCCACGTACCCGACCGGACTCCCGGCGGCGGCCTGCTGTCCGATCTACGCGAGGGCTGGGTGGAGGTCCGGACCCGCCCCTGGCTGTGGAGCATCGTGCTCCAGTTCTCCGTCGTGGTCGCCGTCGTCGGCGCCGCCGACGCGGTCTACGGGCCGTTGGTCGCCCGGGACCAGCTGGGCGGGCCCGCGCCCTGGGGCGTGGCCCTGGCCTTCTTCGGCGTCGGCACCATCGCCGGGGCCGTCCTGATGATGGCGTGGAAGCCGCGCCGCCTGCTGCTCGTCGGCACGCTGTGCGTGTTCCCGCTGGCGCTGCCCTCGGCGGGACTCGCCGTGCCGCTGCCCGTATGGGGGCTGTGCGTGGTGATGTTCGTCAGCGGCGCCGCGATCGAGGTCTTCGGCGTGAACTGGATGACCGCGATGCACCAGGAGATCCCGGAGGAGAAGTTCTCCCGGGTCACCGCCTACGACTGGTTCGGCTCGGTGTCGATGCTTCCGCTGGCCACCGCCCTGGCCGGGCCCGCAGAATCGGCCTTCGGGCGCACCCAGTCCCTGTGGGGCTGCGCGGTGCTGGTCGTCGTACCCACCGCCCTCGTGCTGCTGGTCCCGGACGTCCGCCGCATGACCCGGCGGGCGCACAGCAAGACCATCGCCCCGGCGCCCGCGGCCGAGCCGGCCCCCGCCCCTGCCCCTGCCCCTGCCCCCGCCCCCGCCGACGCCGTCGGCCCCTGAGGCACCGTCGGCCGCTGAGACACCGTCGGCCCCGGCCGCTCACCCCAGGCTGAACGCACCCTCCGGCGGCGCCGGGGAAGGAGCCGCGTCCACGTCGGCCACCGGCGCCGCGCCCTTGCGGAACCGGACCAGCCCGTCCCCGTACTCCACCCTGGCCGCGAACGCGTCGGCCGCGCACCTGCGGGCCAGCGCCCCCACCTCCAGCGGGGCGTCCGAGGCCAGCAGCACGGCGTTCCCGAACCGCCTCCCCCGCAGCACCGCCGGCTCGGCGATCAGCGCCAGCTCCGCGAACGCGTCGGCGAAGTTCGCCACCTGCGCCCGCAGGAAGTCGAAGGGCGCCCCGTCGGCCAGGTTCGCCGCGTACAGCCCGCCGGGCCGCAGCACCCGCGCGGCCGCCCGGGCGTACTCCACCGACGTCAACTGCGCGGGCACCCGCGAGCCGCCGAACACGTCGGCCACCACCAGGTCCACGCTCGCGGCGGGCGCGGCCTCCAGCCAGGCCCGGGCGTCGGCGGTGTGGACGGTGACCCCGGAGTCCGCCGCGAGCGGCAGGTGCTCGGTCACGAGGTCGACCAGGCCCGCGTCGAACTCGACGACCGTCTGCCGGGATCCGGCCCGGGTGGCGGCGGCGTAGCGCGGCAGGGTGAGCGCGCCCCCGCCGAGGTGCAGCAGGTCCAGCGCGAGCCCGGGCTCGGCGGCGCAGTCCAGGACGTGCGCGAGGCGGCGTACGTATTCGAATTCCAGGTGCTGCGGATCGTCCAGGTCCACATACGACTGCGGGGCCCCGTCGACCGTCAGCAGCCAGGCCCGGTCCCGGTCCACGTCCGGCATCAGCTTGGCGGTGCCCTGGCCCACGTCCCGGACGACCGGGATCTGTTCTTCGCTCACCGGTCCATTGTCCGGCAGCGGCCGGGCGGGCTTCGAACAGCCCTCAGGCGGCCCCGGCGGACCAGACCGCCGCCGTCTCCTCCACGTGCTCCTCGGCCTGCGCGAGGCCCGCCCGAGCGGCCGGCTCACGCCGCGTCGGATCCAGCACGTTGCGCCCGAAGGCCTTGCGGGCGGCCGTCGACGGGGTGATCAGCACGACCCGCGCTCCCGCCTCCCGCAGTCGTTCGGCCTGCGCCGACGGTGAGGGGACCAGGCCCGAGCCGAGCGAGATCGGGGCGAGGATCACCACGCGTGCGTACCCGGCGGCCAGGTCGGCATTGGTGGCGGAGCGGATTCCGCCGTCGATGAAGCGGCGGCCGCCGACCGTGACCGGCGGCCACACCCCGGGCACCGCACAGCTCGCCGAGACCGCGTCGACGAGGCCGTCGCCGCTCCCCCGGTCGAACGCCTTGAGCTCACCGGTGAGGGCGTCCACCGCCGTGACGACGAGCCGGCGCTCGGGCCACTCGTGGGAGACCAGCCGGGCGGCCAGGACCTTGCGCCGCTCGGCCTCGCCGCCCGCGCCGGTGTCGGCGGCCAGGGCCATGGCGCCGACCCGCTGCCGGTAGGCCGTCGCGGTGCGCGAGCGCGCCATCGCGACGGCGTACCGGGCCAGGAGACCGGCCCCCAGTTTCGCCGTGGCCTCGCCGGTGGGGTCCCCGAGCTGGCGCTCGTACAGCTCCTGCGCGGTGAGCAGTCCGGAGGTGAGCTGGGCTCCGACCACGGAACCGGCCGAGGTGCCGACGACCAGGTCGGCGGTGGTGAGGTCCACGCCCGCGCGGGCCAGGCCGTACAGGACCCCGCACTCCCAGCCGATGCCGGTCAGTCCCCCGCCGCCGAGCACCAGTGCCGTGTCGCCGCTCATCTCCGCCCGCCCCTCCGCGCATGCCTGTGGTGACGGCAGTCTGGCGCAGCCGGGCCACCGCCACCACAGAGGGGTCCGGATCGGACCGGGATCAGCTCCGGATCACCCCAGTACGGCCGTCACCGTCCCCGCGCCGACGGTCCGCCCGCCCTCGCGGATCGCGAAACCGAGACCCGACTCCAGCGGGACGTCCCGGCCGAGCTCGACGGTCATCGTGACCGTCTCCCCGGGCCGGGCCACGGCGACCTCGCCCAGGTCCACGTCCCCCACCACGTCGGCGGTGCGGATGTAGAACTGCGGCCGATAGCCGCTGGCGACCGGCGTCGTACGGCCGCCCTCGCGCCCGGACAGCACGTACACCTGCGCCGTGAACCGGCGCTGCGGCGTCACGCTGCCCGGCGCGGCCACCACATGCCCTCGGCGCACGCCGTCACGTGGCACCCCGCGCAACAACAGCGCGACGTTGTCCCCGGCCTCGGCGGACTCCATCGGCTTCCCGAAGGTCTCCAGTCCGGTGACGACCGTCAGGGCCGGCTCGCCGTCACCGCCGAGGACCGCCACGCGGTCCCCGAGGCGTACGGTGCCGCGCTCGACGGCGCCGGTCACGACGGTCCCGCGCCCGGTGATGGTCAGCACGTTCTCCACCGGCAGCAGGAACGGCGCGTCCGTGTAGCGCACCGGGGTCGGTACGTACGTGTCCACCGCGTCCAGCAGCGCCTGGATCGCCTCCGTCCACCGCGGGTCGCCCTCCAGCGCCCCGAGTCCGGAGACCCGTACCACCGGCGCCGCGTCACCCCCGTATCCGTGCGCGGTGAGCAGCTCGCGGACCTCCAGCTCGACCAGGTCGGTGAGCTCGGGGTCCCCGGCGTCGGCCTTGTTCAGCGCCACCACGATGTGGTCGACGCCGACCTGCCGGGCGAGGAGCACGTGCTCGGCGGTCTGTGGCATGACGCCGTCGAGCGCGGAGACGACGAGGATCGCGCCGTCGAGTTGGGCGGCGCCCGTGACCATGTTCTTGATGTAGTCGGCGTGCCCGGGCATGTCCACGTGGGCGTAGTGCCGGGTGTCGGTCTCGTACTCGACGTGCGTGAGGTTGATGGTGATGCCGCGCCGGGACTCCTCGGGGGCCCGGTCGATGCGGTCGAAGGGCACGAAGGAGGCGCCGCCGTGCTCGGCGAGGACCTTGGTGATGGCGGCGGTGAGGGTGGTCTTGCCGTGGTCGACGTGACCCATGGTGCCGATGTTGAGGTGCGGCTTGGTGCGCACGAAGGCCGTCTTGGCCATGATTCATTCCCGTATCCGGAAGCTGCGACGGGACCCCGAGAGCGAGCCGACCCTCCCCCTGCGGGGTCCGCCGGACGATCCGGGAAGGGTCAGCTTCGTGCGCCGTCGAATGCGGCGAAGACGGGTGCGAACGCGGGTGCGCCTGCCGGTGCTTCCGCGATTGCGGCAGCCTTCGGCGCGTCCGCGACCGCGGACCGCGCTGCGAGGAAGGCATACCGGTTCATGCCCCTGATCCTGCCGGACGGTCCGGGACCCGTCGAATGAATTTCGGCGCGGTCAGAGGTTCCTGAGCGCCTCGCGGACCGAGAGCGGGGCCAGGGTGCCGCGTTCGGCCTCGACGAAGGCGCGTACGGCTTCCGGGTCCGTCTTCCCGTACTCGCGCAGCGCCCAGCCGATGGCCTTGCGCACGAAGAAGTCCGGGTGGCCGGCCCGGCGGCGGCAGTAGCCGAAGAGCCGGTCGGTGTCGGTGGCGGACTTGAAGCGGAGCTGGTGGAGCAGGGCGGTGCGGGCGAGCCAGAGGTTCTCGTCCTCGATCCACTCGTCCGTCACGGCCGCGAGTTCCGGGTCGGCGGCCACCAGCGGTCCGACCGTGTGCGCGGCCAGCAGGTCGACGGTGTCCCACCAGGGGACGGTGACGACCAGGTGCCGGACCACGGGCAGGAAGCCGGAGGAGCAGCGGGCGGTATGGCGGCGCAGATAGTCCACCGCGAAGTACTGGTACTCGCGCTCCGGGAGGCGCCGGCAGCCCAGCGCGAGCGCCGCGCAGTCCGTCTCGGACGGTTTCGGAGTGTCCTTCGTCACGGTCTTCGACAGTTCCCGGCGCAGTGGGGTGGGGATGCCGAGGAAGGGCGCGACGTCCTTCATGTAGGCGGTCATCGCCCGGGCCCGTACGGGATCGGCGGCGGGCGGATACGCCTCCTGCAGCCGCTCCAGCAGGGTGTCCGCGAGGGCGCTGCGGGGAACTCGCGGGGGGCGCCGGCCGTTCGACTGCATGAGGCCCAGATTACGGCGCACCGCCGTATACGTGGGCTAGTCTCCCGGGATGTCCCTCCTCCTCGCGCCGTGGACCCGGCTGTCGGTGCTCGTCGTGCTGCTCGTCGCGGCCGGCGTGTGCGTGCTGCTGTACGAGCCCCAGCGCATCCTCTCGGAGGGCTGGCCCCCGGGGCTCCCGGTGGGCACGGCGGTCCTGCTGTTCGCAGCCGCGTACGGCGTGTGCACGGCGGCCTTCGTGCCGCGCCCCCTGCTCAATCTGGCCGCGGGAGCCGTCTTCGGCAGCCAGTTCGGCCTTGTCGCAGCGGTCGGCGGCACGGTGCTGGGCGGCGCGATCTCCTTCGGGCTGGGCCGGATCCTGGGCCAGGAGGCTTTGCGGCCGTTCCTGCGCGGGCGCTGGCTCCAGGCGGCCGACGGCCAGCTCAGCCGGCACGGTTTCCGCTCGATGCTGGCGGTCCGGATCTTTCCCGGAATGCCGTTCGTGGTGGCCAACTACTGTGCCGCGGTGTCGCGGTGCGGCTGGGGTCCCTTCCTCCTCGCCACGGCGATCGGGGTCGTTCCGAACACCGCCGCGTACGTGATCGCGGGGGCCAGTGCCTCCTCGCCCGGATCGCCCGCGTTCCTCGTCTCGTTCGGCTTCATCGTCGTCTCGCTCGTGGGCGGCGGGGTCGTCGCATGGCGCAAACGACACCGCCTGACACCCCCTCGAACCGAGGATCGGGTGCCCGAACTGGTGCCCCAGCACCCCCCTGTGGTCAGCGCCGCTTCGCACGGGCCCTAGCATCGGACGCGAACTGCCCGACGATCACAAGGACGAGCGCACCCCGACATGAGCTGGTTCGAATCCCTAATCCTCGGTCTCGTCCAGGGGCTTACGGAGTTCCTCCCGATCTCCTCCAGTGCCCACCTGCGGCTGACCGCGGCGTTCGCCGGCTGGCACGACCCAGGAGCGGCCTTCACCGCGATCACCCAGATCGGCACCGAGGCCGCCGTGCTGATCTACTTCCGCAAGGACATCGCGCGGATCGTCTCCACCTGGTTCCGCTCCCTGTTCGACAAGGGGCTGCGCTCCGAGCAGGACGCCAAGATGGGCTGGCTGGTGATCGTCGGCTCGATCCCGATCGGCGTCCTCGGTCTCGTGTTCAAGGACGCGATCGTGGGCCCGGCCCGCGACCTGCGGCTGACGGCCACCACCCTGATCCTCATGGGCATCGTGCTCGGCATCGCCGACCGGCTGGCCGCCCGCGACGAGGAAGGCGGCCGGCACCGCGCCATCCGTGAGCGCAAGACGCTCCAGCAGCTGGGCGTCAAGGACGGTCTGATCTTCGGTCTCTGCCAGGCGATGGCCCTGATCCCCGGCGTCTCCCGGTCCGGCGCGACGATCTCCGGCGGTCTGCTGCTCGGCTTCACCCGTGAGGCCGCGGCCCGTTACTCCTTCCTCCTCGCGATCCCGGCCGTGCTGGCCTCGGGGGCGTTCGAGATCAAGGACGTGGTGGAGAACCCGGGGCACATCTCCTGGGGCCCGACGATCTTCGCGACGGTGATCGCCTTCTTCGTGGGCTACGTCGTGATCGCGTGGTTCATGAAGTTCATCTCGACCAAGAGCTTCATGCCCTTCGTGGTCTACCGGATCCTCCTGGGCATCCTGCTGTTCGTGCTGATCGGCACGGACGTGCTGAGCCCGCACGCGGGCGAGTCCGGGTCCTGATCCCGGGCCGCACATGTAGCACCATCTAGCATTTCCTGGCGCCTGACTGCATCACCAGCCATGATCATCTCCCACTCGTCTCCCACCTGGGAGGCGGGACGCACTCCCCCTACGGCGTGCGCGTCCGCAAAGCGAGGGATGACACGGAAGGGCCCGCACGGCAAGCCGTGGGGGCCCTTCCGTACAAAGGGTAGAGCGGGTCAGCCAACTTCAGTCCGGCCCGGGCCGCGACCCTCGCCGCGAGGAAACGCAGCCGCTCATCCACCCTGTCCCGGGCATCGCCGGTGAGGTCGTCCAGCGCGGCGGCGGCCTTGCGGATGAGCCGGCCGACGCGCGCTTCCACGTCCTCCCACGTGTGCGTCACCTCGACTGCCTCACCGTACGGACCCGTGCCCAGCGCCCCGTATACGGCGATGGCGCCTTCCCCCATGTCCCCGTTGATCGCGAGGACCTGGAGGAGCCGGATGTCCCCGGCCGCCGTGATCTCATCCGGCGCGCGGCCCCGGAACTGGTGCTCCACCACCGCCGCGCCGTCCCCGCTCACGGTGTCCAGGGCGACCACGGCCGTCACGATGACGTCCGCGAGTTCCTGCGCGAGGCCTCCCCAGTCGTGGGACGCACCCTCGCGCGGGTTGACGCCAAGCGTCCCGTGAAGGGCCTCCGCGACCTCCCCCAACTCCTCGGAAATCTTGAGCATGCGCAGGAGCCAGGCGTCCTCCGCCAACGTCGGGGCCGCGTTCGTGTCGAGCCACTTCCGCAGCCGCGTCACGTGCTCCCGGGTCTCAACCTTCATGCCGATCTTCTCGGGTCAGAACAGCGCCGACGCCGTGACGTCCGCGGCGGCCAGGTCGGTCACTCTCAGCGGCGCCGTGGTGTGGATTGCCAGGGAGACCGTCAGTGTGGACTGGTCTGTGAGCCGGTCCTCGCTGGTGCGCGGCTCACACACGTACCGGGCAGTCCTCTACGTGGCGTGCGAGGGGCCGGGAGACGCGGGCGTGGTCGCAGAGGTAGCCGTCGCCGGCGCGCCCCACCCAGGAATACTCCAGGGCGTCAGGGGCCAGGAGACGGAAGACGTCCCGGTAGCCGGCCGCGGCGGGCCCGGTAGGGAACGCGCACTCCCACACCTGGAACGTGCGGTACTTCGGGACCATGCTCCGGCTCCAGAATGTTGAAGTCCCCGAGGATCAGGCGGTGGCCGCCTCCCCGGTGGGGAGCGCGGCGGCCAGGCCCTCCAGGAACGTGTGCTTCCTGGTGGCCTTCGCCTCCGTCTGCTCGCGGGACGGCACGTACACCTCGAGGGCCTCCAGGGGCCCCGTGGCGGTCTCCATGGTCACGGTGGCCACCCGGTGCGGAAGGTGGTCCAACGGCTGGCCGGAGCGGGCTCGTGGCGAGGCGGGACACGATCATCACGCCCCGCTTCCGAGTGCCCTGGGGAGGCCACGGGAAGGTCACCGTGTAGCCGGCCCGCTCGAACTGCTTGGCCTGGAACTCACACCCCACGCTCCGCGCCGTCTCTGTGAGGACGAGTTCGCCGCCCTTCTTCGTCAGGGGGCGGGCGCGAGTTGATCGACAGCATCCCGCATCGAGCCCTCCGCGGGGGCGTAGCGGCGGGCCTCGCCTGCCCGTCCGCGCCCTCGCCGGAACCACCCCGCCGAGGAGTCGGCCGAGTTACGCCATCGAGGGCGGAGCTCAGCGGCCATTGTCGGTGCGGGCCCGTACGATCCATCCATGCCCTCGCCCGCCAGGCCTCACGATCGACTGCGCCCTGCTGCTGCGCGGATCAACACGGCGATCCGACGACTCATGGAGGATCCCAACACACCCCGGCACGCGGCGGAGTACCAACGGCTCCTGGTTGAGTGGAAGAAAGCCACCCGGGCCGACATGGTCAAGGCGGCGTAACGCACGAGCACCCCGCCGACCGGGCGGGTCCTACTGAAGTCGAACTGGTGATGTCGGCGCCGAGTTGATCACGTTGGCGTGCTGGCCAGACCCCGCGAGTCGCACCAGTCCTCGTAGCCAAAGGACTCAGGGGTACGAACCAGGGCTCGGGTGCGTGCCGCCCAGCTGCCGATCCAGGCTCCTCCGGTCGGCGTCGCCCCGTCGGTCAGCGCGCGCAGGCTTACGAGAAGCCGCACGATCATGACGCGACCTTGATCGCGTAGGAGCCCCGTGACTTGAGTGCTGGTATTCGGCGATTCTGGCCTGACAGGATCGGCTCGTGATCAAAACCTCGGTGACTATGCGCGAGCTCGTTGTCAGTGACTTCCACGCTGTGCATGCCTTCGCCAGCCTGCCGGAGGCTTGCCGCTACCAGGCGTGGGGGCCGAACACCGAGGAACAGACGCGGGACTTCGTCCAAGGCACGGTGGATGCCCGGCTGCAGTCCCCGCAGGCAAGATTCGTGTATGCGGCCTGCCTCGACGGTGAACTCGTCGGTATCGGCGAGCTGAAGGTCCGTAGCCTGGCCCACCGTCAGGGCGAGATCTCCTATCTCGTACATCCTCGGGTGTGGGGTCGAGGCGTGGGCACAGCCATCGGCGGGGAACTTCTCGGCAGAGGGTTTGGGCTGAGGGCACTGCACCGGATCTATGCGACCTGCGATCCTCGCAACGTCGCATCGGCCCGGGTGCTGGGCAAGCTCGGCATGACCCACGAGGGTCGACACCGGCACACCGCGCTGATCCGGGACGGCTGGCGTGACTCCGAAGTCTTCAGCATCCTCGACCAGGAATGGGCGCACCGGCCCGGGCCTGAATGATCGGGGCGTCGGTGGTCAGGCTCCGGCAGCCGCCCTGGTGTCCGAGGCAAAAGCCGCGCGGGATCATCTGGGGTGTGAAGTCGAGTTGGGCCCGCGCGGCCGGGCCGTCCGAGCGCAACTTCTACGGCCATGCGTTCCGCCGCCAACCCCAACGGCGGATCACGGTCGAGCATGCCAACACAGAGGTCGAGCAGTGACGGTCGCTACAACGCTGGACCGGCGAGCGCGACAACCTGCCCGAGGTCATCGCCGCAATCGGCGCCCTGGTCTCCGACCGCAGCGCCAAGCGCCCAACCCGCAGCAGGCCGAGCGTGGAACCCGACCGTGTCCGCGCAACGGCCTGCTGATCCACCCCTGAGTCGAACCGCCAGGCCAGCACATCCCAAGCCCTATCGTGCGGCTACTCGTTACTTCGGGCATCGTCCGAAAACGCATGAGCACGGCGTTGCCACCTAGTGCTGTGACCGGAAAGGTCCACCGGGTCACGGCGCCCGGTACGCCACCTCGCCGCGTTGTCGGACCACGGAAGTACGTCCGGTACGGCCCGCGGCCCTCCGCCTTGCGATGCACCGCACCGGACACCGCGACCCGGCAAACCTTCCCGGCCACAGCACTAGAAGGCACAGGCAGCCGAGGGAAGAACTGACCGCGAGGGCAATGCCCAGCGGCTGCCAAGGTCACGAATAGCGAGCCGAACGCTCGGGCCCAGTCCTGGGAGACCGGGGGCTGTACTCCGGGTACGCAGGCCCAGGTGGCCATCTCCTCATGCGTTGGATTGACTACATCTCTGATCGCTACCCGTGGCGCGCTCAAGCCCAACAAGAACCCCGGCCCATCGGGCAGTTTCTGTGTGCGCCCTCAGGTCAGCGCAGGCCGTCCGTGTCGTCGATCTCTTCGCCGACTGGGAGTGGCTGATGGTCGCCCTCCGGGGGCTCGCCATAGATGACCCCGGAGACCGCCGTGTCGTATGCCTCGTTGAGGCCGTTCCCGCTTGTGCCGAGTATGTTTTCCCAGTCAATTCCCATACCTACGATCCTATCTGCACCACCCGACAGTCTCGGCGATGCGGGACACTGCGGCCGTGCGCCTGCACGGCCTGGGGCTACATCTGATCGACGGATCTATGCCCGCGGCCAGCCGAAGGCCAACCAGGACAACGCGCTTCTCGACGCCGCTGTCACGCCGTCCGAGCCGGCGCCATCGACCTGCGCGCCGTGCACGGTTCACCGGTGGGGCGCATTGGTGGCGGCCTCTACTACAGAAGATGCCCATGCGCGTCGGCGGACGATCATGCGGCGGTCGTACGGGTGCCAACTCGACGCGCACGTCTTTGGCGCCGCCGGCCACGCGGGGCTGATCAGCAGCGCGGACCTTGGTCGTCCACTCCTTGCTGCGGGCGACGCCCCCCCATTCGAAGGGACGCACGGATCCACACGACCGGCGTGAGCGGCGACGCGCTGCACGCGATGCCGCACCGGCACATGGGAGGGGCCGGGAGGGATCCGTCGGCGTACGACTTCCACAGTCTGCGGGCTGGTCATGTCACCCGGATAAGACGGAACGGCGCGAGCACCGAGGAGATCGTGCAGGCCGGCCGGTGGCGGAAACCGAGACGGTGAACGTCTGCGACCGGAAGTTCAACCCGGCCGCCCGCAACAGCGTCATGCGCCTAGGCCTGTCCCCTCTCCGGCCGGCTTGTTGCGGACAACACGCATCCGGACATCGAGAGAGGCCTGGGGCTCAGGGTCGGGCTCGTGGTCGCCGGCGGTTTCAGGGTTGACGCTCAGCGCGTGAGAGCGGAAGGCCTCCCGCTCGGCGGAGAGTTGCTGGATGGTCTGGGTGATCCGGTGGATCTTCTGCCGCAGCCTCTCCCGCTCCTGCTCGGCGATGGCGAGCTCGGCGAGCTGTTTCTGGATCTCAGCCTCGTTTTCCCGGGCGTAGTTGTCGCTGACCAGTGTGATCAGCGGAACCCCGAGAGCCTCGGCAGCGGTGACCGCCTCGTCGAGCCTGACCGCACGGGTCTGCTGCTCGATGCGCGTGATGGCGGTGGAGTCAACGTTCGTGCCAAGCAGTGCGGCCATACGGCGCGCTAGCTCTGCCTGGCTGATGCCGAGGCGTTCGCGCTCTTGGCGAAGCCGGCGGGCGAAAAGGTCACCGGGCAGTGGATTCATGGCGGTTTGACACTTCCTGGTCGAGATCGCGATCGACGGGGGTAGGTGGGGGCGGCCCACCTCGGAACCGAGCAGGCCAGCGTCGCAGCAGTGCTAGAGCGGCACATTACACATCCCGCACTGCGGATTCCACAGGCCTCCGCCGCGCCTCCACGGCCACGCGCCACCTCCACGGCCACGCGCCGCGACGTCGATTCGCCTCGCTTCTGAGCTCCTTCCGGCCATCTATCGACAGACCCTGGCGCCCCCTACGCTCCACCATTCGAATGGTGTAGATTGACCACTCAAGATGCACACGTATACGAGTCGACAAGAGGCGTCGATGGATGTCATCGACCGCTTCAGTCCCTATCACCACCTGCCACGGTAGGCAGTCTGCGCGTGTTGTGGTGCGACTCGATGTCACGCCCACTGAATGAATCGAAAGGCGAGAGGAAAGAAGTATGCCGAACACCTACGGGGCAGCCGTCCTCACACAGGCATCCCTGCCGAGCGCCGCCTGGGACCTGACCAGCTTCCTGACGAACGCCAAGGCCCAGGTCCAGCTCTGGGGAGGTTCTGTCCTCATGCTGCTCGGTGTTGCCGGCCTGGTCTGGGGCGGCGTGCTCTTGATCAAGAAGCTGATGGCCAACCCGCAGTCCGCCGGCCAACAGCAGGGCTGGGGCACGATCGCGCTCCTCATTATCGTCGGCGGAGCTTTGGGCACCGGCGGGTGGACGCTGATCGAGACGATCGGCTCCGGCGGCCAGCAGACCATTACGGATCTCGGCGGCGGCACGGTGATCGTGCGGACCGTCGACCAGGTCAGCGGATTCCTGAGCGGCCCTTCCAAGTAGGGGGCCGTCACAGACCGCGCACACGAACGGTGACAAGGGCATCGAGCGAACCGGGTCGGTTGAGGTGCAAGGCCTCTTCCGACCCGGTTCGCCATATCCGGGCTCGCAGCACGGTGCACGCGCGAAAGAGAGCAGAACATGGGGATCAAGGACAAGGCGCTGGCCTTCAGTAGGAAGTTCAAGCTTGACTCGCACCACGCGATCGAGCGTTTTGGGGTGTTCTTCAGCGTCTTCGCGGTCACGGGCGCGATCTCGATCGGCGCATCAGGGGTCTCGGCATACCAGGCGGAGCGTGACTCGCTGTCGCAGACGGCGCTGTACACCAGCGACTTCAAAACGTCGAAGACGAATCTCGAAGGCACCGTAGACGGGGTCTACACCAACGAGAGCGGCAACAAGGCGCTCGTGATGATGCACTTCAGCCCGACCGCTCAGATCTCGTACAACGCCGCGGACTACAGGGCGTTCCTGCTCGGGTCGGACACCTCGCTCAACAGCGAGCCGGTCAGCACCAGCGGGATCAAGGGCTCCCTCTACGCCTTCGGCTCGACCGGCTACATCGGGGTCCTCCTCAACGCCGACCGGCCCTTCGACCGTCAGGTGTTGAATCTGACGGTCCGTGCGAATGCCGAACTCACCGCGCCCGGAGCGGAGCAGAAGCAGAGCAGCGGCAAGCTGGCCGGCGACGAGACCTTCTCCAAGTACGACCAGTGGCGGGTCTTCTTCAACCCCGGTGCGTCCGGGGTCCAGAAGATCGCGGCGCTCAACGCTCCGACCTTCGATCCCGCGCAGGCCTACTACGGGGTCGCACTCAAGGAGAAGGAGACCGAGGCCAGGAACGCCCTGGACCAGAAGCTCGTCGAGATGCGCGCGAATCTGACGCAGATTCGGTCTTACACGTCCGACCTGCAGACGACGAAGATCGACGGGTTGTTCCTGCGTCCGCCGACCGTTCCGGCCTCGATCGCCACGGACAAGATCACGGGCGTCTCCGCAGCCGAGGCAAAGGACGGTGTCCCGACGCTGGCGCTGCAGACCAAGCACGTCGCCCCCGGCGGCTTCGACCTCAACTGGCGCACAGGCAACGTCTACGACGGCTACCTCGATGCCCTGACGCCAGCCGGACAGAGCTACGCCCAGTTCTTCACGAAGAAGCGTGACGAGGGCTCAGATCCGACGAGTCAGCAGATCTCGGACATGCAGTGGATTCTCTCGGATGGCACCAGTCTCACCAAGGACTACCAGTCCTCTGACGTGACGATGCGCCCGCTCATGAACATCATGAACAACCTTTCACAGGCGTATCAGAACTACTCAAGGAACAAGTCCAAGTACCAGTCGGATCTCTCGCTCGACCTACTCCGACTGGACGTGAGTCTGCGGGACGTGCAGTCCAACAGCACCATTCGCGACGACAAGGACTTCCTCAAGACGCTCCACTGAGTGCGGCGAGGAAGTGTCGCACCCTGCTACCTGGATTGAGCCGGAAAGGAAAACAGCATGGCCGCCGACCAACCGAATCGGAGCTCCAAGAAGGGGACGACGAAGGACCAGCCGGACGCGTCGGTGAGTCAGCGGATGCCCCGGCAGGGTCGCGCGACCAAGAGCCTCGGCCATAAGGAGGACATCGAGAAGCCTCCTTCGGGTAAGACCACCGCGCTCAAGCAGCTCCCGGGACGGGAAGCTGATTCTTCCGGTCCTTCTGGCCCATCGGGCACGGCGAACACTGCGCCGAAGATGTCGGAGGCTGGGTCGAAGATACCGGACAGTGCAGGCACCGCAGGCAAGACAGCCGGGGCCGCGAAGGCCGGGGCGCCGAAGGCCGGAGCCGCGAATCCCGGGGCGCCGAAGGCCGGGGCGCCGAAGGCCGGGGCCGCGAAGGCCGGGGCGCCGAAGGCCGGAGCCGCGAATCCCGGGGCGCCGAAGGCCGGGGCGCCGAAGGCCGGGGCCGCGAAGGCCGGGGCGCCGAAGGCCGGAGCCGCGAATCCCGGGGCGCCGAAGGCCGGGGCGCCGAAGGC
>NZ_JBGBPT010000054.1:0-61080 GCF_041106355.1 Streptomyces sp. BF23-19
ACCACACCGGAGGTCTTCGCCATGTTCAAGACCTACCGAGTGTCAACAACGCTCGTGATCAATACACCTAGGGGGTGCGGCGCCGATCGGAACACGCGAGGTCCCCAGGCCAAGGACCGCGAGACCGCGCGTCCGGCGGGGTCAGGCCCCTACGGCAGGTTGCGGGCCTTTCGGATCACGAAGCGGGGACCTCCGTCCTGAGTCCGGAAGGGACGATCGGAGTCGCTAACCTGGCGGCATGTCCATCCCTTGGCGGTCCAGCGCCGCAGCGTTCGAGCAGATACTGGGTCGGCACGGCGTCACTCCCGGCGCCTGCACCATGGAGGCGGCGTGGGCCGCCTTCGAGGAGTTCGTGCAGGTACCGGTCGAGGGAATCGAGGGTCCTGAGGACGACGGGGACGGCTTCATCGTCGAGTGGGGCGTTTGGGACTGGACCGGGAACCGGCCCGCGCTGTCTCTTGGACGGCTGCTGGCCGTCAACGAGGACGCTGATCGGCAGGACCCGTACTGGCAGCCCCAGTACTGGAAGGTGGAGCTCGAGGCATGCTTCGCCGAGGACCCCGCCTGGGCGGACCTGCACATCAGCGGTGGTGGAGACAGTGGCTTCGATCATGCTGCCATCGGCGAGCCCAGAGCTGATGCGCTCGCGGCCACACGCCGTTTCATCGACCAGCACCCGCTGCTCAGCGTGATGTGGCGGTCGGCTCCGATCGACATCGAAGTCACGATCGACCGGGCAGGGTAGCTGCACCTCCGAGTCATCCGTCTGACCAGATGAAGATGGCGGCCAGGTGGAGTCCGGCGAGGTGGAGGGTGACGGTCCTGTCGTAGCGGGCGGCCAGGGCGCGCCACTGTTCGAGTTTGTTGACGCACCACCCAACGGTGTTGCGCCGCTTGTAGGCGTCGCGGTCGAAGGCCGGCGGGCGGCCGCCGGAGAGGCCGCTTCCTGCACTCAGCCGACCGCCCGGAGCCCGTAGTACGCGGCCGCCGCCGCAAGGAGGCCGCCACCGGCGCCGGCTTCACCGTCAAGACCCGGGCCCGTTTCGGCTGCACCGCACCCGTCGGCAACACCGACGACGGCCGTGTCCAACCCGGTCGACTCCGATCCACGTCCAGTTCGCCACCCGGTAGGCGATCTCGCCCTCCAGGCGCGCCGGTCCGCCCCGCGAGGCGTACCTGCCGCCGCCCGATTTCCGCCTGGTCCCCGGAGACGGAAGAATCTGCCGAGCACATGGCGCACGCTGGAAGGACGTCAATTGACATCGGACATAAGCACGTTTACCACCCCTTCATCCGAGCGCCCGCTCTCCTCTGTACCCATCGACTGGGCGGCCGTCGAGCACTGGCTCGGACTGCGGCTGCCGGCTGACTACAAGCGGCTTGCCGATCGGTACGGGCCGCTGGACTTCGGTGCGTACGTGTGGATCCACGTGCCATGCGTCCAGCGGGACCGCTTCGACTACGGCGAGTGGCTGCGCACGACGCACCGGCAGGCGCGGATCGAGGCGCGGGAGCTGCCCGAGGCCGAGCGGCCTGTGCTCCACCCCGAGCCCGGCGGCCTGTTGGCCTGGGGCTGCACGCGGGGCAGCGACCTGTTGTTCTGGGACACCTCGGTCTCCGTCGACCCCGACAAGTGGACCGTGGTGGTACGGCACTCGGGGGCGGTGCCGGGCAGTGGCCTGCTCCGGTGGCACCGGTACGACCTGACGCTCACCGAGTACCTGCGGCACACCGTCCGGGACACCTGGGAGCTCCCTTCTCCTCCCGGCCCGCTGTTGGGCCCGCTGCCAGGCTCCGTCGCGCGGACCGCCTTCCTACCCGACGCCGAGGAGTGGATCCCACCGGCGCCGGTCCCGCCTCGGCTCACCGAGGCCGAGCGCCGAATCGCGCTGGAGACCGGCACCGGGCTGGACGGGCTGCGGCTGCTGTCGCCGCCACCCGAGCGGCCGTACCTCGGCAACGGCTCCTGGGAGGGGCTGTTCGCCGAGCTGGGCACACGGCTGCCCGGGGAGTACGTGCGGCTGATGGACAGGTACGGCGCCGGTATCTGGAGCGGGTGGCTGCGTTTCCACACCCCGCTCCGGACCGGCGAGCGGCGTTTCCTCACGCACGTCGAGGACACAGCGGACGCCTACGGGCAGCTCGAGGACGGCAACGCCACCTGGTACCCGCTGGCCATCTGGCCCGAGCCCGGTGGTTTCCTCCCGTTCGCCAACTCCATCGACGGCGACTACCTCGGCTGGCTCACCGAGGGCGGGGACCCGGACACCTGGCCGCTGATCGTCTGGCCCCGCCACGCGGACCAGGGACCGCCACTCGAAGGCGGCCTCATCGACACCCTCCTCGACTGGCAACGCGGCACGCTGGTCACGCATGGGTTCGCCGCCTTGGACGAGGACGACGACCCTGTCGAGTTCGCGGACTTCCGGCCCTGGGACGACCGCGCCTACTGGTGAGTCCTCGGCCGGCGATCGCCCGGTTGCCCCGTCCGGCCGAGCACGGTGCGGCCGCCGCCGCGCGACCATCCATGTGGTGCAGCACCTGGAGAGATGGCTGTGCGGTGATCGACCGAAGCTCGCTGAGAGGTAGGGCAGGAACAGCGCCGAGGACGCACCAAGTAGCGCCACCGGGGGCACCACCTGCGGACGGTGATGGGCCGGAGCGCGGGGGAGAGTCCCCGGGCCCCGGCCACGGGACGCGGTACGGCCGGGGCCGTCCTCGCGCAGGGGCGGGCCAGGCACGCCGCGCTCCGGCCTGCGGGTCAGGTCAGGCGCAGGTCGATCCAGGGGACGGTGTCGCCTTCGCGCAGCAGATAGCGTTCGAGTTCGATGAAGCCGTGCTGCTCGGCGAAGTGCAGTCCGTCCGGGTTGGAGGCCAGTACCACGGTCTCGATGACCTGGGCGTCCAGCGCACGGGCCTGGCCCAGGGCGCGCTCGTAGAGGCGGGTGCCGAGGCCGCGGCGGCGGTACTCGGGCAGGACGCGGGCGATGACCGTGGCGGTGGCACCGTTGTCGCCGGTGGGCGGGCGCACGGTGGTGCAGCCGACCAAGGTGTCGCCGAGATGGGCGACCTCCATACGGTTGCGGCCGGTGCGGGCACGGACGTCGTCGAGGGACAGCACGTCCCCGGGGATGATCAGGTTGTGGACGAACTGCCAGTCGTGGATCGAGGCGTCGTCGTCCACCGCTCGGATACGAAGATCGGTCATCGGCCCAGCACACCGGTGCGCGCTTCGGCGGGTCAACCGTGATTGCCGTGTGGGGAATTGCAGGTCAGGGCCGCGAACCGGTGAAGGCGAGATCGATCGCGTTCGGGCCGCTGGTGGTCGCCTTGAGCAGAAACGGTTCGCCCTTGGTGGCCACGAGGAACACCCCTTGCACCGTGTTGACCGTGACCGCCTCCTGGCCGTCGATCTCGGTCAGTGCGCCCTTCTCCGCGTCCGGAATGCTGTACATGTCCCGGAGCAGGCCGTCGCGGTCGCACAGGCTGGTCAACCCCTTCATGGAGGGGTCCGAGGCCTCCACGCGCATCCAGCGGCCCGACATCTCCTTGCGGGCCCGGCCCGCCTGTTCCTCGGGCACGTCCTGCGTCCAGGCGAGGACGAAGGCCTCGTCGCCGCGGAGGAAGGTGTGATCCCGGGTGCGGACCACTTCGATGTTGCCGCCGCTCCGGGCCGAGAGGGTGCCCTTGCATTCGCCGGTCCCGCTGATCGACAGGTTCACCTGCGTGGGTACGCCCTGGCTGGAGGAGGTCCCGCTGACGGTGAACGTGGACGCGCCGCGGAGCGCGGTCACGGAGTCGTTCAGCACTCGGGAGCCCGGCCGGCCGGGGAAGGGTTCGGACGGCAGGCAGCCGGTGAGCCCGAACGCCGCGGTACCGGTGAGGGCGACGGCGGCGATCAGGCGGTGAGCGGTGTGCACGGAGGCTCCCTTCGGTGGGGGAGCGGGTCGGAAGGAGAGTACGGGCGTCCGGACGGCGGCCCCAGAGCGGGTTGGACTGTCGATGCGCCCGCACCGGTCGCCGTACGACTCGTGCCGGGCCGCGCGCTGCGTCCGGCCTGCGGGCCGCAACCCTCCGCGGTTCGGGATCCGTCCCGGCGCCGGCCGTTTCGTGGGTACTGCACGGCGAGGGGCCGGCCGGATTCGAACCGGCGTCCTCCCCTCTTGCCAAGAGGGCGCGTCTACCTCTGCGCTACAGCTCCCCGCCGTGGTACTCGCACCCTATGCGTTCCCGCCAGGACCCGCGTAGCGGGTTTTCGAGCCTGCCGTCCGCAGCCGTGCAGCGAACGGCAGCGGCCGCATCCAGCACGACTACAGGCTGCCCGCCGTAGTGGCGCTGCCAGTCGGGCGGCCAGGCCGGATTCTGCGGAGTGATCTCAAGGCGCCCAATTCCCGAAGCCCTGAGGGCTCTCCCGCATGACCGCTCATTGCTCCGGGAAGGGCAGGGTGGCGTCCATCACCTGCAGCAACTTCCGAGCAGATGTCGCCTCATCCGGTCGGACGGAGGAGGCGACACCCTCGATGACTGACCGGCCTGCGTACACGGCTGTCCTTGCGGCTGCCTCCCAGCCAGGCTGCTGCCGGTAGCTCGCGTCGTGCTTGCGGTGCCGGGTCGCCTCAGCGGCGGAATGCCACTGGTCGGTACGGCAGATGCTTCCCAGCAGGACCAGCAACTCGGCCTTGCAAACCACGTGCGGGGACCCGGCCAGTTCGAGAAGGTACGGGACCGTAGGAGCTGTCGCCTCGCCGACGACGAACCCCAGCGCACAGATGGCATCGCCCAGGTCATCGATGGCGATGCGGGCAGTGTCCTCATCGCCATAGGCGATCCGGGACAGCAGAGGTGGAATACCGCCGGCGGCAGCCCCCGTCGCATCGCGCAGTTCTCCCCAGCGACCCCCGGAGACGTTCCCCAACAGACTTCCCACGCCCTGCTCCTCATCAGATCCTCGTGCCGGCTCCGGCGGTGCCTCGAGCATGGTGCGGCTATGGGCGAGGACCCGGCCAGGCGGAAGAACGTGCATCGATGATCCGCTGCGCGCTCATACGCGCCGCTGCCCCTGTGGACCACCTCGCCCCCCGACGGCGAGCGAGCAGTGGCCGCGGCTGCCTTGGTCGTCGCCCAGTACCTTGACGGCGAGCCGGCCGGTTCGCACTACGGCCCATCAGAGCCGCTACCGGAGCTGCCCGCAGACCTTCGAAGCAGCCGCCGCCCGCATCCGGACCGAGCCGGCGCCCGTCCTGGACCGGCCCGAGGCACGAACCGGCCTGCTGACCGTCTGCGCAGGTCGTTCATGCCCAGGACCTCGTCGACCCTTATGCCGAGCCGGCGCCCTGGCCGGTCTCGCTGCTGCGGGGGGATGCGCAAGGCGGTGGGGTGCGCGTCACCGGGAGGCTGCCGGCTGGTCATGGCGGTCGTGGGGGAGCCGTGCGAGGGTTACCGCGCGGAGCAGCCATTCGACCGGGGCGTACCGGCATCGCGCCATGAGCCATCTGCTGAGGGCGAGTTGACCGGCGTAGAGCAAGAGTGCGCCGAGTATGACGACGGCCGGGCTGAGGCGGTCGTACAGGGCCAGTCCGTAGCCGGTGAAGACGAGGGCCATGATCAGGGACTGGCTCAGGTAGTTCGTCAGCGCCATCCGGCCGGCGGGGGCGAAGACAGCTGCGATGCGCGCGCCGCGAGCGGTCTTCATGAGCAGGAGCATCCCGCAGATGTATGCGGCGGTGAGGGCGGGGGCCGTGACCGTTCCCACCACCGTGCCGAAGGTCGACCATCGCGGAGCGAGCGGGCCGCTGACGGCCATGGCCATGAAGAGGCTGCCGGGCAGGCCGACGGCGGCACCGAGCAGGAAGATGCGGCGCATCTGCGCGCGGTGGTTCCCCGTGTCGCAGAGCAGGCGCCGCTTGCCGCAGTACAGCCCGACCAGGAAGGCCGTCATGACGAAGCCGCTCATCAGCAACATGGCGAGAAGCTGGTCGGGCAGCTGGCCGATGTTGGCCCGCACGACGGACGATGCGTCGCCGCGGTAGTCGGCGATGAGCTCGGGCAAGCCTGCAGGGAGTTCGGCGTCCGCCTCAGCTGTTTCGGCACCCAGCATGAGCAGGGCGCCCAAGCCGAGAAGGAGGAGGAAGACGCTGAGGCATCCGTACAGGATTCGGGCGGCGCGGAGTGCCGCGCCGGGCGTGCAGTTGCGTGCCGCGATGAGGACCAGGCCGAGCACCGCGTACGTCGTGAGGATGTCGCCGGTGTACAGGAGCACGGCGTGCAGGCCGCCCAGGACGAACAGGCCGAGCGAGCGGCGCAGCTGCCGGGGAACGGTGCTCGCGCCGGCGCGTTCGGCGGAAGCCAGCTGGAGGGTGAAGCTGTAGCCGAAGAGGAACGAGAACATCAGGTAGAACTTGCCGACCGCGAAGGTCAGGACGACACCCTCGACGGTCCGGTCAAGTGCGGAGGCCCCCGGATCGGTGACGGCTCCGAGGCCGTACGGACCGGCCATGACCAGCGCGTTGACCAGGAGGATGCCCATGAGCGCGAAGCCGCGCAGGGCGTCCACCTCCGGTATTCGCGCCGGTCGGTCTCCTCGTGTGTGCGCTGCCGTGAGAGGCACTACTTCCCCTAGGTAGTCGTGGGCGTGGGGGCTCCTACCCTGCCGTACATGCGGGCAGCGTGGACGAGTGGCTCTCGGGCGGAAGTCGGCAGAGCTGACGGGAGGAGCACCGCACCTTGGTCCGGTGACGGTAGCCCATGTGAAACGCCGCGACGCTGAGGGGTACCCGTGGCCCGGCGGGGATCTGACCGCCCGCCGGATCCTCGCGTTCACCGACTCGATCGTGTTCGTGGTGCAGACGATGCGCCGGGTCCCGGTGTTGAAGCGGAGGAACGGCGTGAACTCCTCCCACGCGTTCTCCCAGAGCCGCACGATCGCCGGGTACTTCTTGCCCCAGGCGTCGGGGAACTCGGCGAACCACGAGGATGCGGTTCAGGGCGGTGGTGTCGGACCCAGACGTCGATGCGGTTTCAGGGCACGGCGGTCGGCCTGCGGGGTGCGCTGGGTATGCGCACCGCGCACCACGCCCGGCGTGCGTCGTCCTGGGACATGCGCGTGGCTCCTTGACCGGCGCGGTCGCCGCGCGCAGAGTCGGGATGCGGTGCCGTGGCAGCGCCCTCCGACCCTATTTCAGCCGCTCTCCCGCGCAAAAGCGGCAGACGGCCCTGACCTGCGGGAGTGGCTGCGCTGATGGTTCTCGACCTGGTCGTGATCGGTACGGCCATCACCCTGGGACCCCTGCACAACAGCGCCTTCATCCTGCTGCTCTCCTCACGGCGCGGCGTCCGCAAGGGCCTGGCGTTCCTGTTGTCGTGGCTCGCCAACCTGGTTGCGGTGATCGCGTGCGTGCTGCTGCTGACCGGGGGTGAGCCCCCGGCCCGCCACAGCACGCCGTCTACCGCCGCGGCGTGTGTGAAACTCGCCATCGGCCTGGGGCTGGTGCTGTACGGCGCACACCGGCACCGTCGGCCGCCCCGTCCGCACGGCCCTCCGCGCTGGACAGCCCGGGTGGACGGCGCCTCACTGGCCACGGCCGCCGGGCTGGCCTGGCTGCTGCAGCCTTGGGCGCTGGTCGGTGCCGGTGCCGCGACGGTCGTCGCCGCGGATCTTTCCTCCCTCACCGACTGGCTCGCACTGACCGGCTACTGCCTGCTGGCCACGTTCGGCCTCATCGTCATGGAGTTGTACACGGTCCGTGCACCGGCGGCCGCGGGCGCCAAGTTGAACGCCCTGCGGACCTGGCTCGAGCAGAACCAGGACCAGCTGATGGTCATGCTCTCCCTGCTCGTCGGCCTGTGGCTGACAGCTCGGGGCGTCTACGAGCTGGTCGCCTGATAGCACGTCTGGCCGCTTTGTCGCTGCCGACCGGGCGCGGGAAGCGAAGGCCGGTGGACCGCGACCAAGCTGCGTTCGGGCCTCGCGGTCGATGAGCTGGAGCAGGACCGGCTGCTCGACCTCGCGGCGGCCGCCTGGGGTGATGTCCGTCCGAGGGTGTGCCTGGGGGAGGGCAGGGATGAGCGGGCGGGTATCTGTAGGGGTTGGGTCGGCCGGACGCCGGCAGTCGAGGAGGTGGTGGCCGGTTGCGGTGCCTGCTCTGGAACCTGATTGGGGGCCCGCGCCCGGATACCAGGGCAATCCGAATCCCGCGGCGCAGTACGGGATGTGGGATTCGATCACCGCGTGGCTCGACCGCCGGCACACCGACGACGAGGCCTCCCTCGCGGGGCTCGTCGAGGTCCTGGGCGTCCCGGGCGACTGCGTCCGCGATCTCACCTGGTGTCCGCACCCGGTTGTCCGGTTCATGGTGTCACCCGCGTCCGAAGACGGCCCGGGTGCATCACGCCGGACGCGCTTCCTCCGGAAACGCGCCAGGCCAGGGGCCGCTCCCGCCGTGCGATGACACCGCCACCCATTGGGTCTTGCGGCCAGGAGGGAGAGGTCAGGCTCCCCCCGTTCTGGCCCCCCTCGGAGAGGAACCGGGCTGCGTCGGCCGGGCAAGCGGGCCGCAACCGGCCGCCCCGCGGGGGCGGTGGACGCCGTACCGCGTAGCGAGCTCCCGCGCCGGGTTGCTGCGCTCCTCGATGCCGATCCGGCCGTCACCGTCGCCGGCGTCTGCGGCGCGTTGGGCGTCGCGCCGGCCACGGCGCAGCGCGCCCTGTCCCGGTTGCGCGATGAGCGGATCGCCCTACTCCGTGAGGTGCGGCCGGCCCTGACTGACGACCAGGCCGCGGACAGGCTCGGATACCCGGCCACGGTCCGACGACGAGCCCGCGGCAACGCCGAGCCCCGCCCCTCACCTCGGGGTGTCATGACGGATGGTCGATCAGCCTCTTGGCCGGTTGCTTCCCCTGCCTGTGATCTGGGCTGTTGCATCGCGGCCCGGTCGTCATCTCGGCCACGGTGCTTTCACCTGTTGGGTGACGCACCCATCCGGCGTGGCACAGCTGGCAGGCTGTGTCCATGGATATGGAGGCGCTCAGCGCAGATGACTACGAGTCGGTGCACCGGGCAAGCCGAGCTTTGGCGGCGCGGTACGGGAACGTGACGCTCAACGCCATGATGGAGGCGTGGGAGGCGTTGGTGGAGGATACCGAAGAGGGGTTCGACACCGAACTCATCTGGGAGTACGCGGAGAGGCTTCGCTGCCGTCGCTGGCTTGCGGAGGCATGGCCCGGGTTCACCGACAGGATTCGGGCGGCACGGCAAGCGGAGCTCGACGCCCTGGACGCCCGCTTCCAACTGGCTACCGTGCCCCTGAACGGCCAGGCAGACGACGTGCGATGGCATTCCCGGCGACCGCGGCTGATCGAAGGCGACCCGTTGCCGGAACTGCCCGGATCCTGGGTCCTGTGACACGTCAGAGCTGATGTTCAGCCGCAGGTCAGACCTGCCGGAGAACGCCTATGAACTGGGAAACAGGGCTTGTTTAGGGTCCTGCCCGGTCCTGCCCACCCCAAAGAGAGGCGCTCTCTGCGAGAGTGAGGAAGCGTAGCGGGACGTACGCGCGTCTCCGTATCGAGAGCGGCGGTCACGGGGTGGTCTCCCAGGCCGGTGCGGTGCTGTTGGTCGAGACCGCCCGCATGAGTGGACCCGATACCGCTCCGGTTCCAACGGCTGCGCTTGGACGTGACCATGGAGGACGTTCCGCGGTTCGGGCGGGACCGTCCGCCGCCGCCGGTTGAGCCCCCGAACAACCTTCGCCCACCACAGGATTCCGACGACTCACCTATGCCGCGGAGCCGGCCGACTACCCGTAGGCCGTCCGAGGGAGTAGCGGGGGCCGCGGTGGCGGCCCCCGCTACCGTCTGCCCGGAGCCGGTCCGCACCCCCGCAAGGGGGATTTTCGCTCTCCCGTACGCGTAGGCGACTTGTGCGGTGGGTCCCCAACTCACCTCGGAATCACGCCTATTGGCATCAAATGAGATCTTTCGGTGCGATCGGGTGCGGCCCGATCGTCGGGCCGCTTCGGTGCGTTGATTGGGGTGTGGGTCGTGGTGCGTTCGGTGCGTGAGGTGTTCGGCGAGGGGCAGGCGGCGGGCCGGCCGCGGGTGCCGGCGTCGGCGGTCGGTCACCTGGTCCGTGCCAGGTTCCTCGTTTACCTAGGCGGTGAGGTCGAGCTTCCCGACGTTCACCCGGACCAGGTCGCCGCGCTCGCGCGCCGCCGGGACCTGCCCGCCCTGCTCGACCGGCACGTCCCCCTCGGCCCCGGCCAGGCCGCCCGCCGGCTCGGCGTTCGCAGGGTCGATTTCGGTGGAGGTGGACTACAAGTCCCACGGCGGCGTCACGGTCGTCCCGCTGTTGTCGGCGGTCGACGTGGCGCCGCTGCCGGTCGTCCGGCCGCGGGTGCACTGGCGGGCGGTGGCCACCGCCCGGACCGGGCGCCGTTCTCCGCTCGCGGCCCTCACCCGGTCGTCCCGGGTGAGGACCGGGTACTGCTGGCGGGGGTGGGGCGGATCGCCGGGGTGGGCCGGGCCGCGGCGGCGAACTGGCGCCGCCGGCACGACGACTTCCCGGCGCCCGGTGGGCGGTAGGGAGACGAGCCCGGAGCTCGACCGGGGCGCGGTCGTCGCCCGGTTCCTGGCCCACGACGAGATCGCCGAATGCGTATCTGGGGTCCCGGATAGGGGCGGAGACCTGAGTAGGGCGCGGCCGCGTCGGCGGCGCTGGCTCCTCGGCGGAGCCTGGGTGAGGGAGGGGGCCACATGGTTCGTCCACGGGTGGCTCTGTTCAGGAGGCGGGTGCCGGTGCCCTCCCGGCCCAGGTCTGTCGGGCTGTGCATTCCGGTTGGCGGGCAAGGCGACTGACCGATGAGAAGGCCGTATTGCCTATGTGAGGGGAGTGTCCGGGGCCGGGTGCTCGGCGCGTCTGGTTCAGCCCTGGAGGGTGGTGAGCCAGTCGGTCAGCAGGCGGTTGACCTCGTCGGGGCGTTCCTGCTGGATCCAGTGGCCGCAGCCTTCCAGCAGGTGGGAGGCGGACAGGGCGGGGAGGGTGGAGGGGTAGGCGTTGATGGCGTCGGCCATCCAGACGGTGGAGGCGTCCAGGGTGCCGCCGATGAAGAGGGAGGGCTGCTTGATCGGGGCTCCGCGGTGGGGGGCGAGGTCCTCCCAGTCACGGTCCATGTTGCGGTAGCGGTTGAGGGCGCCGGTCAGGCCGGTGCGCTCGAACTCGGCGGCGTAGACACCGAGGTCGTCCTCGCTCAGCCAGGCGGGGAGCTTGCCTGTGGGGAAGCGGTCGCGCAGCCGGCCGCCGTGGGCGACGAAGTGCGGGTCGGGCTCACCCCGGGCGGGCATGGTGTCGGCGGACAGCGCCGCATAGAAGCCGGCGAGCCAGCCGCGGACGTCGGGCTCGATCTCCGCCTCGGCGCGGCCGGGCTCCTGGAAGTAGGAGACGTAGAACTCCTGCTCAGGGCCGCCGATCTGGCCGAAGACGTCGGTGGGCCGGGGGCCGCCCGGCGGGGCGTAGGGGACGCTCAGCAGGCCGACGGCCTGGAAGACCTCCGGGTGGAGCAGGGCGGAGGAGGCGGCGATGTTGGATCCCCAGTCGTGGCCGACGATCACCGCGCTCTCCTCGCCGAGGGCTCGCACCGCGGCGACGTTGTCCTCCACCAGGTCGAGCATCCGGTAGGCGTCGGTCGCGGCGGGTTTGGAGGAGCGGCCGTAGCCGCGCACGTCGATCGCCGCCACCCGGTAGCCGGCGGCGGCGAGGGCCGGGAGCTGGCGGCGCCAGGAGTACCAGGACTCGGGGAAGCCGTGCACGAGCAGGACCAGCGGGCCGGTGCCCTGCTCGACCAGGTGCAGGCGCCCGGCCGGGGTCTCGATGGTGCGGTGGTGGAGCTCGGCCGTCGGCTCGGGCTGCATGGGCTTCTCCTCGGTTCGCGGGCGGCGGCGGGTACCCGTCGATCATGCGGCGCGGCGGCCGCCCGACGCGAGCAGCGTTGCCATTCTGGCAAGCTCGCAGGACAGGAGGGTGGAGCAGTGCGGCTGAAAGGAGCGGGAACGGTGACAGGCGATGACCCGGACGGCACGCCGGCGGCGATGGGGCCCAGGCTGCGAGCCGCGCGCGAGCAGCGCGGCGCGACGCTCGCCGGTATCAGCTGTGCGACCGGCATCTCACCGAGCACGCTGTCGCGGATCGAGACCGGCCGACGCAATCCCACCCTGGAGGTGGTGCTGCAACTGTCGAAGGAGTACGGCGTCTCCCTCGACGAGCTTGCCGGTACCGCACCCGCCCCGGTGGCCGAGCACCGCACCTCGGCGCCGCTGAGCTTCGGCGACGACAAGGCGGTGCTGCCGCTCACCCGGTACGTCGGCGGTTTGCACGCCCACAAGCACGTACTGCCCGCCGTCGAGGCTCCGCCCGCGCGGCCCCGGCAGGTCTCCCACGAGGGCTACGAGTGGCTGTGCGTTCTGTGCGGGCGGCTGTGGCTCGCGCTGGGCAACCAGGATCTTGTCCTGGTCGCCGGGGACGTCGCCGAGTTCGACACCCGTACCCCGCACGGGGTGGCGAACGCCGGCCCCGGCGGGCCGGTCGAATACCTGATCTTGTTCGGGCCGCAGGGCGAACGCCTGCGGCCGCGGACCAAGCCGGCCCCCCGGTAGCACACAGACCCCGTGACCGATCCAGACCCGGTGCCGCGGAGCATCGCGCAGCGGCCCGCAGGCGACCAGGCATCGTCGGCAGCCCATGCCCCGACCGTTGATCACCGGACGGTAGTCCGGACCCACGTGTTCCGTGTTTCCTCAAGCGCCTGCGAGGGACCGCAGTGTTGCGGTCCTGGGTACTCAAGGGAGGAACGTCACCGCCGGGAAGGCTGGGGACGGCCCGTCGAGCAGGTGCCCCCGACGGTGGCGTAGGTGCTCGTCGAAGAACGCGAGCGGGTACGCCTGCTGGATCCTCACCGCCTGATCGGGATCGAGGGTGCCGATCACGTCCTGGAGCTGCTGCCCGCTCCATCCGAACAGCTTCGCCACCTGCGGGAACAGCGCCTCGTTGTCACCGTACGAGACATGGACGGCGCCTTGGGCCTGGATGTTCAGCCGCCGGCCCCGCAGGTGCGACCAGAATGCGGCGGCCTCGGGATCCGTGGCCCGGGTGAATACGGCGGACATCATCATGAACGGACGGTCCAGGTCGCCGGCGAGCGGCGGGTTCATCTGCATCGGGGCGTCGAGGCTCAACCCGGCCCGGATGCGCTCGTCCGCGAGCGTGGCGCAGGCGGTGGCGGTCCCACCCTTCGACCAGCCGAACGCGCCCATGCGCCCCGGGTCGAGGGAGCCGAGCAGTCCAGCAGGTAGCTTCCTCTGGGCGACGTCCGGATTGCACCCGGCGGCGAGCTGCTCGACGCAGTCGAGGACGAAGCGCAGGTCAGCGGCGAAGTCTCCGGGCAGCGTCGGCGCCTGCCTGCCACGGAATGGGACGGCGACCCGACCGTCGGGGAACTCGGTGTACGTGTCGTACTGGTGAGCCACCGTCACAACCGCGTATCCGTGGCTGGCGAGCTCCTGGACCATGACGGTGTGGTCGCCCTGGTGGCTGTGCGCACCGTGCGAGAACACGACGACGGGCAGCCGTCGGCCCGACCGACGGACCGGAGCGCCCACGTGGCCGGCCGTGAGCGGCCCCAGGGAGGCCAGAGCACTTAACCCCGTGTCGGCAAGGAACGCCTGAAGTGCGCCGGCCGGCATCCAGGGTGCCACCGGGTACCGCTCGACATCCCGGGCGGGGTACCAGACGGTGGCCATCAGCTCGCGGAAGTGCCCGGGGCCCGCGATGTCGTCCGGACGCGACCGGTCGACGAGGTGCAGCTGGACCGTGCCCACCGGGTGCGGCCCGGTCGGCACGGGCAGCATGAGCCGCGTCGATGCGGGGGCGCTCGGGTCCGCCCACGCGGGGCCGGCGACGGCGGCAAGAGGAACGGTGGCCCCGGCAGCCAGCGCGGCTCCCAGCATGTGGCGGCGCGTCAGCCCCTTCCGGCTGATGAACGGCGTGGTGGTCATGGTCCCCTCCAGTGGTGACGGATCGTCAATCGTGCCGCGTCGGCCAGTCCGTGGGCACAGGGGAACGCTGTCACGTGCCCCTCACGCGCATCATCGGCCCGCCGATTGATCACGCGCGCGAGCGTCGGCCCACGGGTTTACGCTCTGGGGCCGATGCGGTGAGCGGTGTCATCCGGTTGCGAGGCCAGAATGAGAACGCGCGGTGTGTCGGTGGATTGGGACGGGTGGGCGGTGGACTTCGGGGACGCGCACGTGGGCGCGGCGGGCGGGTGTACTGGTCTGCGGGAGCGAGCCGGGCCCGGTGTACTTCGATGGGGGAGCGGTCCCTCACGTGCCGTCGACCACGCACTGGTCGGCCTACGACGGCCGGCACGGCCGCCCGCGCGCGGAGGCGGTGCGGGCCCGTGCGTGCGTGCGGATGGCGCGGCGCCGCGGAGAACCCAGTGGACTGGGACGCTGTCGGTGACCGGCCGCTGTGCGAGGCGGACGTGGATCTTTCGGGACCGCTCTCGGACTGGACCGCGCACCTGTCCCGTCGTCCGAGATGCCGCCGTGCCGCTGCCCGAACGGCTCGCCGTGCTCCTGGTCGAGATGGCGGAGCAGCTGACCGCCACCTTCGCGGACGCGCCGTTGGCCGCGCTGTTCGCCGCGGGTGTGCTGGAGCGGATCGCCGCCCGGGTGAGCCGCGAGACCGCCGGCGTCATCCGTGACGACGGCATGTCCGCCGAAGCGGTGGCCACCGCGCTCGGCACGACCCGCTCCAAGGCCCTGGTCCTGCTCCTGACCGCGCAGGACGGGTAATGCCACGCACCACGGCGGCCTTGTCGGCTTTTCGGTTTCCGCCTACGGCTTCTCCAAGGGCTGGCGCACCGAGCTGGAGCGGGCGGATGTCTTCCACGTCATGGCCACCACCCGGCACGACACCGTCGTCACCCGCTGGGCCATGGACCACCCCGTCCACGACCTGTTCCCCGCCCTGCCCCGGCAGAAGTGGAAGCGCCGTTCCTGCGGCAGCGGCGCCCAAGGCCCGAGGGTCTACGACTGGGCCAGGGTTGAGGTCCGTCCCTGGCACCGCGAGGACCGCCGGCACTGGGTGATCGCCCGCCGAAGTGTCCGCCGGCCCGAGGAGATCTCCTCTACATCGCCTACTGCCCGGCCGAAACCACACTCGACGAGCTGATCCGCATCGCGGGAAGCCGGTGGGCGGTCGAGGAATGCTTCCAGACCGCGAAGCAGGAGTGCGGCCTGGACGACTACCAGGTCCGCCGCTACGACGGCTGGCACCGCCACATGACCCTGGCCATGGCCACCCACGCCTGCCTCACCGTCCTGCGGGCCCGCGAACTCGACACCGGGAAAGCAGAAACGGATCCTCCCAGCTCATACCCCTCACCCTGCCCGAACTCCGACGTCTGATCAGTCGGCTTGCCAGCCCCGCGCGAGCATCGACCACGTCCTGCACTGGTCACACTGGCGACGGCGACGACAGTTCCAGGCCCGCATCAGCCACTACAAACGACGCGGTCACACACCACCAGAAGCCAACAAACCGTCACGGCAAAGACCGTTGCAGTACTAGCCCTTCCTGCCCGCCTTGATGATGTGGTCGATCAGGGCCTGCAGCAGCTTGGCCTCGTTGCGGGTGCGCTCGGCCTCCGCGCGCTTGCCGAGCTGGTCCAGGAGACGTTCTCGACGATGTGCATGCAGCCCCCACGTCCCCTCGTCGAATGGACAGATGTGGACAGCGCGTCCGGATCCGGTGCCCGCGATGCGACCGTCTCGTCTTTTTCACTCTTGGGTGGTGTTTTGCCTGTGAGGGGGTGGGGGAGTAACGCGTTGCTGCCAGGCTGCGGTGTTCGCGGGCTGGGGCGGATCGGGAAGGCGTGTCATGGCTCAGGGGACTGTGAAGTGGTTCAACGCGGAGAAGGGGTTCGGGTTCATTGCGCCGGATGACGGTACTCCGGACGTGTTCGTGCATTTCTCCGAGATCGATGCGTCCGGGTTCCGGTCGCTCGAGGAGAACCAGCGGGTGGAGTTCACCACCGGCCAGGGCCCCAAGGGTCCCCAGGCGCAGCAGGTCCGCCCCATCTGATCTCTTCTCGCCCGACCGCCACCGCGGAACCCGACCCTGGCCCGTAGATGTCCGATCTGCAAGAACTCCTTCAGCGGATCGGGCAGGTGGCCGCCATCAGCTGCTCTCTCCGAAGGGCGGCACGACGGCGGTTCACCCGCGTTCGATGGACGGCTTGAAAACGATACGGCCAAACGGGGCATCTCCCGGGTCGCGCGCGTGGGTAGTGCCGCCCGGCCGCTTCGGTGAGCTGCCGGCGGCCGGGGCAAGTGCGTTGGCACGTGATCAAGTTCCGATTCCGCAGGGCGGCGGCGGGGGTCGCGTCCGGAGGGGTTGCGGGCCGACCTTGAGCGGTCGCTTCCAGTTGACCTAGGAGATTGCCCCCGCACCGGGGGCCTCAGGGCCGGCGTCCGGCCCAGGCCACGAGCCGGTCGATGGCCGGGGCCTCGGGATCCACGGCCACCACTTCTTCGAAGGGGATTCGCCCGCCACGGGTTTCGGCCGGCAGCGCGCGACGTACGACGCCGATCACACGCTCGATGAGAGCCGGGTCCCAGTCCGGGTCCTGTCCGGTCGCCCTGGCCAGGTCCCAGGTGTGCACCGTGAGTTCGTGGGTGTAGACGGCCGCGGCCGCCGCGCCCGGCAGGACGCCCATCGGCAGGCGCAGCTGCCGGCCGAGGATACCCGGATCCGCCCACACCTCCGCGACCTCGCGGGCGCCCGGCACCCAGGCCTCCGCCCATGCGCCGTCGGCGATCTCGTCGGCGAAGGACGGGACGCTGAACGGGTCCTCGCCGCGCCCGATCACCGAGATCCGGCGGACGACCGCGACGAGGTGGCTCGACAGTCGCCGTACATCGAACTCCTCGCAGGGGGTCGGGGCGTCGTACTGTTCGGGCCGGACGGCGGCCAGTGTTCGGCCCGCCAGCTCGACGGCCGCGGCCAGGTCGGTCCGCGGATCGAAGGGGGAGGGGGCGGCGACGGTACCGGTGGAGTCGGACGGGGTCTCGATGAGCTGCTCGGTCTTGTTCATGGGCTCATCCTGTAGGTAAAAGTGGCCACCTTCTGGCCTGTTTTCCGAAGAGAATTGAGAGGCGACGACGCGGCACCCACGAAGACGCGGCACCCACGAAGGAGGAAAAGGGCACATGAGAGCCGACCGGCTGGTGGCGACCCTGCTCTTCCTCCAAGAACGCGGCCGCGTCACCGTCCCCGAAGTGGCCGCCGAACTTGAGGTGTCCGAGCGCACCGCGCGCCGAGATCTGGAGGCCTTGGCCACGGCCGGCATCCCCGTCTACTCGCAGCGCGGCCGCGGCGGCGGCTGGTCCCTCGTCGGCGGGGCCCGTACCGACCTCACCGGACTGACCGCCGAAGAGACCCGGGCGCTCTTCCTCATCGCCGGCCCCCTGTCGGCCACCCCCGAACTGCGCACCACCCTGCGCAAGCTGGTCCGGGCCCTGCCGCCGAGCATGCGGGCGCAGGCCCAAGCCGCGACTCGCGCGGGGGTCGTGGACGCCACGGACTGGTCCCGCAACGCCGTCACCGCCGATGCAGCCCACCGCTCCGCGCTCCAGGGAGCCGTCGTGGACGGGATCCGCGTCCGCCTCGGGTACGCGGGCGTCGGCAAACCAGTCGGCGAACGTACCGTCGACCCCCTCGGGCTCGTGGCCAAGGCAGGGGTGGACTACCTGGTCGCCGGTACGGACAAGGGCCTGCGCACCTTCCGGCTCAGCCGGGTCACCTCCGTCGAGCCGACCGGCGAACCGGCGCTCCGGCCGCCCGACTTCGACCTCGCCACGGCCTGGCGGACGCTGTCCGGAGCCTTCCAGGACGGCATGTACGCGGTGACCGCCCGGGCCCGCGTCCACCCCGACACGCTGGCTCTGCTGCAACGGTTCCTCGGCGGCCGTGTGCGCGTCGGCGGTCCGCTGCCCGATGGCTGGACCGAGGTGTGGGTCGACGGCCCGGCCGCCAAGGCCCTGGCAGGACATCTGGCCGGGCTGGGAGCGGGGGTCGAGGTACTGGAGCCGCCGGAGGTACGACAGTGGCTGGCCCGGATCGCCGCCGAACTCACGGGGATGTACTCGGGGGAGGACGAACCGCACGCACCCCACGGCCAGTAGCCGATTTCGAACCGCGTTCGGGGCGTGAGTTCTTGTCCCTTGCCGGGTGTGACCGGACAGGTCAGATTGCGAACTCGCGCCACTCGAAGCAGCAGGCCAGAATGCTTCTGGACACGACTGTCTGCGAGTCACCGGACACTGAGTCCTGCGAGGGGGAGCCCTCGGCCCGCCCGGCCGGGCACAAAGTGCCAGGCCGCACGGATCCGCCGTCTCGCAGCCCAATGGTCGGGGCGGCCCCGTGCCCTCGCCCGATCGGTTCACCGAACATGCCGAGCGGAACCTCAGCCGCATGGGCCAGAGCGGCGGGCGTGCCGCTGAGGAGGCCAGTTCAACCCACACAGGCTTCGAGGGTCCGGTGCCTACATTGCAACTTCGGGTAGACCAGGCCGACTTCGATCGGCATGGGCTTCCCACCCTTCCCGTCCACCACCGTCTGGCAGCTGTGGCCGGATATGCCGAGCATCGGGACGAGGACGACCTTTGGAATGTTGCTGCAGCGCACGAGGTCGGGCCCGCTGTAGTCGTTGTAGACCTGGTTGGCGGCACCGTCGAGAGTAAGGATGCCCTTGCGGGGTTCAGCGCTCCACTGGACCGGCCTTCCGTGCGCGTCCGACGCTGGGCCCACGATGACGTCCCACTCGACCTCCAGGCCCTCGAACGTGCTCACGCACACTGCCTCGGCGCCGTCCTTCAATACGAGGTCGGCAGGGCACCTGGCGGTGGTCTCCCCGTCGGTGTTGGCCATGTCGATCGTCTTCCCTCGCAAGCCGGAGGCAACGACCTCGTGGAAGACATCCCCGGGCTGCGCCCACGGCATCGGCAGGTCGGACGGCTGCCGGACCGGATCGGCGACGGCCTGGGGCAGTTCCGGGAAGGAGTAGTCCTGCGCGCTGTCGTCCTTCGATCCGGCCCCGCAGGCCGTGAGGAACAGGCCCAGACCCCCTATCGCCGCAATGATTCTCTTCGTACGCATGCCTGAACCCTAGTCGGACGCTCCCCCACGCTCGGTGGTCCTGCGGCGGCCGCCGGGGGCCTGGCCTGCACTTCAGGCAAGCGTCCGCCCCCTGCTCCCCGAGCCGACGGCCTGCCCGGCCCTGTGCGGTGCCCGGGATGCGGGCCAGGCCGCACGGGTCCAACCTCCTCGAACGCTCCGGTCAGCAGATTCGGTGTCCGTTCGCAGAGCGTGCTGTCCGGTCACAATGCTGTGGCTGGACAGTGTTGTTTGCGAGCCGTGAGGCTATGTGCCAGTTCGAGAGCTGGATCGGCCGGGATGATTTGCGACGAAGGGCCGCGACATCTTGCGAGTCGCAACCACCGGCGGCCATCGGGTGATGGCCTGATCAGTAGAGATCAGCGTTGGGTGCCGGCGTCGAGCAGATGCTTGCGAAGCGGAGCCGAGCAGCGTGTCAGGTCGGGTGATGTCCAGAGGCGGCCCCAACGCGGGTGGGCCGGGTCCAGGGTGTGGGCGATCAGCTCGGTGAGGTGATCGGTGAGGTCTTGGTCCGGTAGACGCAGGCAGTAGGTGGCCATGGCCAGGACGGCTGAGGCTGCCGGTGCGGGCCGGGGCAGGACTCTCCAGGACGTGTCGAGTCGGGGTGGCCCTTTGGTCTGCGGGCGGGCCATCCGGGCGGGGCGCGGGATGCGTACGGCATGGCGCCCCAGGGGCGCGGCGCCCGGCGACGCATGCTGAGGATCCCCGCCCTGCAGGAGAGGCCTGTGAGTGATCCCAGACCGCGAGTGACCGCCACGAAGCCGCCGTCCGCCACAGCGGCCGAGGGCATTCCCGCCCCTGGGGTCATCGGCATCGGACTCGCCGCGGTGCTGACGTTCGCGCTGGCCCAGGGCTCGTGGCAGTGGTTCGCCACGTTCATCGGGGTGACGCTGCTCGCGGTGATGCTCGCCTTCCAACGACGGGCGGAGTGGAGCCCTGACATCCGCTCGCCGTACCTACGCAGCCTGATCGCGTACTCGCTGGTCGTCGGGCTGTGCGTGGCGATCGCCCTCGCCCCCCTGCTGCAACGCCGGGCCTGGCTGTTCCCTATGCCGGGTACGCGCGCCGACTGCGTGCTGGTGGGCAGGTACCAGGCTCTCCAGGTGGAGGCCGCGCTCGGGAACCTGGCCGCCGGTGACGGCGCGGCCGTGGCATTCGTGCAACAGGACCAGGCGCGCAAGGCGGTTGCCGAGTGCCTGGCGGCCACGACGACCCTGTGGCTGCCGGTGTACGGAGTGGGAGTGGCGGTACTGGTCGGCGTGTGTGCGTGGTTCCGCGACCGGGCCCGCGCCCGGTCGGTCACCGTCGGCTAGCCGGAGCCGGAGCCGGAGCCGGAGCCGGAGCCGGAGCCGGGACCGTGGCGGCCGGTCCCGAACGGGGTCCGACCGATGCGTACGGCTCACGTCGAGAGGGATGAGGGGTTCACCCATGTGCACGCGGATCTTGTGGAACACCAACAACCACGCCGTTCTCGCCGGCCGGACGATGGACTGGCCGGAATCGACCGAGCCGGTCCTGACCGTGTTCCCCCGGGGGATCGAGCGCGACGGCGGCACACTGGCGGGCGCCACCGTCGTCGGCGACAACCCGCTGCTGTGGACGAGCCGCTTGGGCAGCATCGTGACCACCGTCTACGGCGCCGGCACCGCCGACGGCCTCAACGAAGCAGGCCTCGCAGCCCACATGCTGTACCTGGACAGCACCGACCTCGGCCCCCGCGACCCCAGCAGGCCGGGCCTCCAGATCGCCCTGTGGATCCAGTACTTGTTGGACGGCGCCCACACGGTGCAGGAAGCCTTGGACCTGCTCGACACCTGCCAGTTGGTGCCGGTCGAGATGCGGGGCTTCCGGGCCTCCGTGCACGTGGCCTTGGAGGACGCGTCGGGGGACTCCGCGATCGTCGAGTACATCGAGGGCCAACGGCAGGTGCACCATGACCGCAGCTACACGATCATGACGAACGAACCCTCCTACGAGGAACAGCTCCGCCTGCTGCGGGAAAAGGTGCGCGCCGTGCAGGGGCTCGGCCACGACCGGCCGAGCAGCGAAGTACCCCTGCCCGGGAACGTGAACGCGGTCGACCGCTTCCAGCGCGCCGCCTACTTCAGCTCACTGCTGCCCGAGCCTGCCGACGACCGGCAGGCGGTCGCCGGCATCCTGGCCGTCACCCGCAACGCCTCGGTGCCCTTCGGCGCGCCGTACCGCGAGGGGAGGTTCCACACCTACAACACCGAGTACCGCACGGTCTGCGACCTCACCAGCAAGCGCTACTTCTTCGAACTCGCCACCAGCCCGAACCTCCTGTGGGCCGAGATCGACCGCTTCGACCTGTCGCCCGGCGCGCCGGTCATGACACTGGATCCCGAGGGGATCGACCTCGTCGGGGACGTCTCGGACCGGTTCACGCGCGCCCCCGCGCCGTTCTGACCGCTCGGTCTCTGCGGGCCGGGCCGGCCGAGCCACCCGAAGCCATTGACAGAAGTTGAACGCAGGCCGAGGCTGAGAGCGCTCTCAATCATCAACTCATGGGCGTGGGAGCGCCGCGCACCTCCCCCCACTTCCAGGTGTCCCCACAGGAGGCAGTTCGTGTTCCGCTTATCGAAAGTGCTTGCGTCCGGGCTCTCGGCGCTGGTTGTCGCCGCCGGCCTGATGACGTTCAGCCCATCTGCGGCAGAGGCCGTACCGGCGACCATCCCGCTCACGATCAAGAACAACTCGGGACGCAGCGAGCCGGTATACGTGTACAACCTGGGAACGCAGCTGACAACCGGCCGGCAGGGCTGGGCCGACGCCGACGGCGCGTTCCACCCGTGGCCCGTGGGAGGTAATCCCCCCACCCCCGCGCCCGACGCATCCATCGCGGGTCCGGCCAACGGCCAGGCCAGGACCATCCGCATACCCAAGTTCTCCGGACGCGTCTACTTCTCCATCGGTCAGAAGATCGTCTTCAAGCTCAGCACCGGCGGCCTGGTGCAGCCCGCCGTGCAGAACCCCTCCGACCCCAACCGCAACATCCTGTTCAACTGGTCCGAGTACACGCTCAACGACGCCGGCCTGTGGATCAACAGCACCCAGGTCGACATGTTCTCGGCCCCGTACGCGGTGGGCGTGAAGGCGGCCAACGGCACGGTCACGAACACGGGCCGGCTCAAGCCGGGCGGCTACAACGCCGTCTTCGGTCAGCTGCGTTCGGCCGGCTGGGGCGGACTGATCCAGAACCGCCCCGACGGCACGCCACTGCGCGCGCTCTCACCCGGTCACGGCATCGAGGCGGGCGGAATCCCGGCCGGCGTCATGAACGACTACATCAACCGGGTCTGGAACAAGTACAGCTCCTCCACGCTCACCGTGACGCCCTTCGTCGACCGACCCGACACCAAGTACTACGGCCGTGTCTCGGGCAACGTCATGAACTTCACCAACGGATCGGGAGCGGTGGTCACCAGCTTCCAGAAGCCGGACTCCGACAGCGTCTTCGGCTGCTACAAGCTCCTGGACGCACCCAACGACCTCGTCCGCGGCCCGATCTCCCGCACCCTGTGCGCGGGCTTCAACCGGTCGACGCTCTTGACCAACGCATCCCAACCCGACGCGAACGGTGCCAACTTCTACCGTGACGCCGTCACCAACCACTACTCCCGCATCATCCACGGACAGATGGCCGACGGTAAGGCGTACGGCTTCGCCTTCGACGACGTGGGCGCCCATGAGGCGCTGGTCCACGACGGCAACCCGCAAGAGGCCTTCATGACGCTGGAACCGTTCAACTAGGGCCGCCCGGGTATCCGCCCGTTCCGGCATGGCCGGGGCACGGAACCGGCCTACGAGCCGACCTTCGAACCGGCGACGGCGAGCCCGACGCCGGAGATCGGTATTGGCCTCACCTCACGCAGGCCGGTACAGCCGCGGCTACGGCTGGACGCCGGTGACACCCCCCCCATCACGGGCGCACGGGCGCACGGGCGCGCCCAGGCGCGCATGACCGAGACCCGGTGGATCACCGCACCGCCGTCACCCTCCGCACCTGCCCGTTCATCCGTCCGTCACGCGCTCCGGTTGCCCGGGGCGGAGCCGCGAAGGCGGCGTAATCTGGCTGAACCGCCACAGAATGCGCGTACGAGTGACACGGTGCGCGGTCCGTGTACCTCGCCGCGCCCACGATCCAGGGAGGCGGCGCGTGACCGATCCGTTCGGCTTCCTCAGGATCCCCCGCGAGGCCGTCCCGGCCCGCCCCGTCGAGCAACGACTCGGCGACTGGCACGAGGTCTACGCGGGCCAGGCGCTGCTGCCCCTCGTCTCCCGGCAGGCCGACCGCTGCATGGACTGCGGCATACCGTTCTGCCACACCGGCTGCCCCCTGGGAAACCTCATCCCCGAGTGGAACGCGTACGCCGCCCGCCGCGACTGGCATGCGGCGTACGAGCGGCTCCACGCGACCAACAACTTCCCGGAGGTCACGGGCAGGCTCTGCCCGGCCCCCTGCGAGGACGCCTGCGTCCTCACGATCAACGCGGACCCGGTGACCATCAAGAACGTCGAGCAGGCGATCGCGGACGAGGGCAGACGGCGCGGCTACATGACACCCAGACCACCGGACAAGCACAGCGGCAAGACGGTGGCCGTCATAGGCTCCGGCCCCGCCGGACTGGCGGCGGCGCAGCAGCTGACCCGGGCCGGGCACCGGGTCACGGTCCACGAGCGGGCCGACCGGATCGGCGGACTGCTGCGCTACGGCATCCCCGAGTTCAAGATGGAGAAGGCCCACCTGGACCGCCGGATCGAGCAGATGCGCGGCGAGGGCACGGTGTTCGTCACGGGTGCGGACATCGGCGGCGCCTGCGGTGCCGGGGCGGACGAGCTGCGGAGCCGGTCCGACGCCGTCGTGGTCGCGATCGGGGCCGGCGAGCGCCGGGAACTGCCGGTCCCGGGCCGTTCGCTGCACGGTATCCACCAAGCCATGGACTACCTGACCTGCGCGAACCGGGTACAGGAGGGCGACTACGCCGTGTCACCCGTCACCGCCGAAGGCAGACACGTGGTCATCGTGGGCGGCGGAGACACCGGCTCCGACTGCCTCGGGACGGCCTTGCGGCAGGGCGCGGCCTCCGTGCTCCAGCTCGACATCAACCCGGAGCCCGGCGCGGGCCGGACCGACGACGAGCCCTGGCCGGTGTACCCGAGGACGTACCGGATCTCCCATGCCCACGAAGAGGCCCGCGGGCGCGCGGGACGGGACCCCCGGCTGTTCGCCTGCGCCACCCTGCGCTTCGAGGGGGACGAAGCGGGCCGGGTACGGGCGCTGCGTCTGACCGCCGTCGAGCCGGTGGGCCGCAGCCCGCTGGCCGGTACCGAGCACGTCATACCCGCCGGGCTGGTCCTGCTGGCTCTCGGCTTCTCGGGCCCCGAGCGGGCCGGCGGCCTGCGCGAGCAGCTGGCGCTGGAGCTGGACGAGCGCGGCAACTTCGCGCGGGACGCGGGCTTCGCGGCGGGCGGCGGACGGGCCCCGGGAGTGTTCGTCGCGGGTGACGCGGGCCGGGGGCAGTCGCTGGTGGTGTGGGCCATCGCCGAGGGCCGGGCGGCTGCCGCAGCCGTGGACCTCTACCTGACCGGGTCCACCTGTCTCCCGGCCCCGGTCGCCGCGCACGACCGGCCGATGACGGCCTTGGGGCGCATGCGCTACGGGCTCTGACGGCGGGCCGTCCGGGCGGCCACGGACCCGCAGGGCCCCTGATCCTCCAGGAGTGCCTCGGCGATCCGCTCGGGGGAGGACCGGGCGGCCGTGGAGGGCGAACCAGCTCGCCGCCCCGCGAACGGCCGCCGTACGCAGGGCGGCATGAAACCCTCAGTTCCTCCAGGAACGCCGTGCACCAGGAGGTACGGATGACAGCAGCAGCCCGGGTCTTCGTCAACGAAGGCACCTTCGGCATCCTCGACGCCGGAGAAATACCGATCGAGACGGCCGACTGGTCCCAGGGACTCCTCGTGGCGCTGGAGCAAGGCGCGCTCGTCGTCACCGGCATCAATACCGGCCGAGTACAGGTGTGGGTGCGGGCTCTCGACGAGGCACCGCCCCCTGAGACAGGGGGCTGGGAAGAAACCTCCCGTTCGCGGATCTGCGCACCTGAGGGACAGCTCCGCGTCGAATCACTCACCCACGGCCCCGACCAACACCTGCCCCTCCTCAGCGCCGGCGGACCGGGCTGGTACGAGGTGGAGGTCAAGGCGCGAGGCCGCAGCCTCGCGCCCGACGGCTGCCACGCCCGATCCGGAGAGCACTACCTGATCACCGCATGGCCGTCACCCGATCGATCGCCTTTCCCCGCCCGGAAACCTCGCGCCGGCGAGCAGGAGGAGGATCCACAGGCAGCCGAACGCCGTCAACGGCTGCTCCGCGGCGGAGGCCCGACGTAGCGGCCAGGCCGGACCCCGGCCGTAGGGGCGCCGAAGCCGTCCACGCGGCTCGTAGGGACCTCAACGAAGGCCATCGGGCACAGCGGCCCCCATCGGTGCCGGAGCCACCGCACCGCCGGCGGCCTTCCAGGTCGCGGTGCAGCCGGACCGGCCCGTGGAACTGGGCCTCGATGTAGTCGTCGAGCTCGTCCTGGTGATCGGCGAGGGCGAGCTCGAGGAGCCCCATACGGGCCGCGACACCGAAATCCGGGGGTTCAAGAAAGCTGTCCGGGTAGCGGTAGCAGAACGTGGTCCGCGTCAGCGTCTGCGCGGTCAGCCGGAAGTGGGCGGAGCCGAACCGCGGCGCCCCGCCGACCGGCTTGCGACGGAAGTTCAACGCCCCGTGGACGGGCCGCTCCTGAGCGGTCGCCTCGTCGTACGCGCCTGAAGCCGGTGCGTCCAGGCAGACATTGGTGGCGATGCGGTACGCCACGGTCCGCAGCGCCGACCGGCCGTCGAACCGGCCGATGCCGCGCCACGCCCGGACCATGGTCTCCTGTACGGCGTCCTCGGCCTCGGCATAGGAGCCCAACATCCGGTAGCGGTAACCGGTCAGCTCTCCTCGGAGCTCCTCAAGCCCTCCCACCGCTGCGCCGACCGCCGCGATGCCCCCATCACCGACGCGCTCCTTCAGGTAGAAAGGCCCAGGTCACTGGCCTGAGGCTGCACGGTAGGGCCGGGTCGCCCTACGAACCTCAGCACCTCGGTCCGGGGTTCTCAGTGCCGTACCTGGCCAAGCGGGAACGTACCGGTGGCCTTTCGTCGGGCTCGGCCCCGTTCAGTGCGGTGGTGGTGCCGGGTTCAGGGCGTTGCCGACAGTGCAGCCGCCCTCTCCCGGCATCCGCTGGATCCGAGGTGGCACCCATACCTCGGTGGCGCCGGGGCCCACGCGGGCAAGCAGGCAGTCCTGTGCGTCGAAGCCGTTGCCCTTCACCGACAGGAGAACGCCGACCCGGCCGCCCTCTGGTACCCGGGGGAGTTTCGCGCGGAGCTCCTCGGCCGGAAGCCGGGGCAGTTCGGGTGGCGGGGCGAAGGTCAGCGGAGCGACATCCGGGCAGTCCACGTCACGGGGATCCGCACGCCATTCCGACTTGGGCGACACCCGCACCACGAAACAGCGCAGCACGGTGACCTCCTCGAGGTCGAACCAACTGTTGTACGCCGAACCGGACGTGCGGACGGCCACGTCGACGCCGTCCCCGTCGTGTGTCGAGGTACCCGTCACCCGCAGGACCTCCACCCCGTCGATGCCGGAAGCGGAGCGCCCGACCTCCTCCGCCGTGCGCGGACGCTGGCCGTAGAGCCGTTCGCCCACTCTCCTGGCCGCCTCTCGTGCGGCGTCCGTCGCCTCGCCCTTGGAGGACTGCACCACCCCGCAGCCGACGGTGAACAGCAACAGTGGGGCGAGCAACAGCAGTCGGCGCATGTCTCCACCCTTCCGGTGCCGCGCGTGGCGGGCAACCGCTCGCCTACTCGGACCGGCGTAGGCGATCGTACTCAGCTGGTGCGGCAATCGGACGAGGGGGCGGTCGGTGGGGGTCCGGCGACGTGTGACTGAGCACGATAGTTGGCCCGGATGGACAAATCCGATGCTCAGAATCTGCCGTACCTCCACGGCAGCCACGGAGTACTCCGTCCCAGAGGATGCCTAGTTGCCGTCTTCCCGGGCCTCGTACCCTTCGAGGCCGACTCCGAGGAGGGACGGGACGAGGGCGTGCAGGTACCAGGCGAGGTCGGTGAATTTCGACGCGCCCGGGATGCCTCGGCGGGCGATCGTGGGGAGGAAGGAGACTTTCCTGCGCTGGGCGTAGAGCATGAGCATGCCGCCAGTCCCTCCCTGCAGGTGGTACACGTTCAGAGCCACGGTGTAGGGCAGGTTCGCCGCGGCATCCAGCTCCGCGAGCACGGCGTCGAGGCGATCGGGGGTGCTGTCGTACCAGTAGTACATGTCGTCTGCGTCATTGACCATGTACGAGATGTGGCCGAGGCGTTCCTCGGCGGACCAGCCTGCGGGGGCCAGTACCTCCAGCAGGGCGCGCACGGTGGTTGGGTGCGTGAAGGTGAAGTCGATGTCGGCCTGTCGGTTTCCCACGCGCGTCTCCGGATGCTTGATCGGTCGCGTCGCATACTCCCCGCTGTGCAAGGTGCCGTCGACCAGATTTCTCTCGGGGCCGCTCCAGCCGTCGAGCGGCAGACGCTTTGACTGCACCGCGCTCGGGCCGGCCGGTTCCTCGGTCAGCTGCAGGGCCGGTTGTGAGCATCGGGGTTCTCCACCCGGGCCACCCATCTCTGGTCGGGTAGCGGGGTCACGACCGACCCATAGGGCCGGTTCAGGGACCCGTTCGGCACCCTGACAGCCGCAGGAACACCGGCCCCGGCCACTGTCCTCAAGCCACCGGTAGGGCATTCCAGCAGGTCAAAGGCCCATTGCTCGAAGCAGCGCTGGCTGAGAGGCCAACCCGGATGCACAGGGGCCAACCATCACGCTCAAGGGCCAACTGTCGCGCTCGGTCACAGACGGCCGCGCCTGCGGAACGACAGGCGGAGCAGAGCCAGTTGTTCGGTTTGTGTGTGGGTGCTCTCGCGCTCGCCTGTCCAGATCTCCAGGGCCGGTGGCGACGGATTCACGGCGGCGGCATCCCCACCACGGGCCGGCCCCTCTGCCATGCCCCCGTCCTCAAGCACGGCACGGTGAGCCGCGTGCCGTAGCCGGACGTGGGCGGCCGACGGCTGCGCCGCAGGAACGCTCGTCTTCTTCGCCCTCGCGGCACCGTCGGCTGCTGAGCAACGATCATCCTGTTCGCCTTCATGGCGTCGTCGCACGCGAGGCGCGGCCGCGTTCGCCTCGCGTACGGTCGACCGCTACGGGACGGACGGCCCTTGACATGGTGAACATCCGAGCGACGACCGGGTGCGGCAGCCGTAGCCTCCCTCCGCCCGCTGACGGAGTACCGATGACGGCTCCTCACGCACCCTTTCGGCTGACCCCGTCGTCGCCTTGGCGCCACCGGACCCCCCTGTGGAAAGGCCCCTGGGGGTTCCTGGTCGGCGTAGGGCCGGATGATTCGCTCCCGACGGTGGAAGGAACCCTGCCAGGATGGTGAAGCCTCTGATGCACGGTGCGAGGAGAACGAGTTGACCAGTCCCGAGGCCGAAGGGCCCAAGCTGTCGCCGACGTATCCGCAGAAGAAGCCGGTGGAGCCGACGCGACGGCAGCCGGCCACGGAGTCCAGAACGCGGCTGCCCGGTCTGTCCCGGCCGCGCATGCAGATCCGGAACCGGCAGACGGCGGCGTTGACGTTCCGGGCCGACGAGTGGGCGCCCGGGAAGGCCGCGGTCCAGGCCCTGGCTGTCGTTCGCGGGTGGTGCTGTCCGGGGTTGGACGAGCAGGACATGGAAGCCGCGGTGAAGCTCTTGGTTGCCGCGGCCGTGCACGACGGCGGACGCCGCGTCAGCGTCCACCTCGCCGACCAGGCGGAGAAGATCCTGGTGGTCGCCCTCAGCCACCAGCCCGGCGCCGCGCCCGAGGGCGAGGTCTTCGCCGCGCTCCAGGCCCTCGCCACGGTCGACAGTTGCGGTGACGACCTGGCCGACGACGGCCGCCGCCTGTGGGCGCTCCTGGACGCAACACCTCGGCCCCGCCGGACCCCGCGAGCGGCCTAGGCCGTCTCTTCCGGATCTTGCCGAGCCTTTCAGGTCGACCGGATCGGGGGAGCGGCGTCCCGTGTCGTGCGTTGCAAGGCGACCGGACCTGTGCGTCACGGGCACCCGGCCCCGGGGGCCGTCGGGTTGAATGGCGGCATGCCGAAACGACCCAGGACGAAGAAGCAGAGGCCTCCTTTCGGTATACCCAGGGAGATCATCCTGCTGGCGGGACGCGGCGACGTGTGGCCCTACACGCTCGTCACCGATGGGGCGGGTGGCGGATGCGGCAAGGTCGCGATGCCTGGCGATGCGGCCGTCGAGGACGTTCAGGCTGCGGTCTTCACACCGCTGGCGGACCTCGCGCGGACCCTCCACGGGGTCGAGATCGGCGTTACGTGGTCTGTCCTGACACCGGATTCGTGGGTCGGGCATGTCCGGCGCGACGTCGCCCCCGCCGACGCCGCGCCGTTCGACGGGGTACCTGAAGGCGGCTGATGCCGCCTCGCCGGTCGTTGAGCGGCCCGTCGACGACCGTGGATTCCTACCCTCCCGTCCAGCGCAGCCCATCAGGGGGCACCCTGCGGGTGACAGCCGCTCGCCGCGACCTCGGGCGGCGGCTCATCGGTCCTTCTTGGTGATCATGCCGATCAGGGCGTGAAGCCTGTCGTCGTCGGTGTCGATCCCGTGGACCTCGGCACCCTCGAAGACGACGACCTCGCTGCTCCGGGGGAACATGGCCTGCTCGTACTCGGTGAGCGCGGCCTCGATGTCGTCGGGGTGGGCGGCGAGGGCCTGGCCGAGTTCGGCGCCGTCGAGCATGGCGAGGTTGGCGCCCTCGCCGTTCGGGGCCGCGAGGTGGGCGGCGTCGCCGAGCAGGGTCACTCCCGGTACCCGGTCCCACCGGTGCTCGGCGGGCAGAGCGTAATGGGGGCGCAGGACCGGCCCCGTGTCGCCGTCGGTGATCAGCGCGGTGATTTCCGGTGCCCAGCCGTCGAACTCGCGCGCGATACGCGCGGTGGCCGCGGCCGTATCGGTGAAGTCGATGGCGGCGAACCAGTCCAGCGGCCTCGCCAGCGACACATAGGTGTGCAAGGTGTCCCCGGTTTCCCGGTGGGCGAAGATCTCCCGGCCCGGCGCGGCCACGATCAGCATCCCGCCGCCGACCGCCTTCGCTGCGGCCGGATGACGGGTGTCGGCGTCGAACAGGTACGTCTCGACGAAAGACGTGCCGGCGTACTCGGGCGTGGCGGTGGACAGCAGCGGCCGGACCCGCGACCAGGCACCGTCCGCGCCGACCAGGAGGCCTGTGACGACCCTGCTGCCGTCGTCGAACTCCACCTCGTGGCGGCCCTCGCCGAGGGCGCGGATGCTGGCGGCCTTGTGCCCCCACCGGACGGTTCCGGCCGGGAGCGAGTCGAGCAGGATCCGCCGTAACTCGCCGCGCTGCACTTCGGGGCGACCGCCCGTGCCGTCGTCGGCCCTGTCGAGCAGGACAGTCCCGTCCGGGTCGAGGACGCGCATCGCCTCGCGGCCCTCCAGGACGATGGCGTGGAACTCGTCCATCAGTCCGGCGGTCTTGAGGGCGAGCTGCCCGTTGTAGTCGTGGATGTCGAGCAGCCCGCCCTGCAGGCGCGCCAGGGGGGAGGCCTCGGCCTCGTAGACCGTGACCGGGAAGCCGTGGACGTGCAGGACGCGGGCCAGGGTGAGTCCGCCGAGTCCGGCGCCGATGATCGTGACGGGTGTGTGCATGGCTGTTGCTCCTTCGGGGTCGGGCCGCCCGGTGGAGGGCCGGCCGTCTACGGAAAAGGTGCCGGGCCCCGCCGACGAGCCACCGACAGCTGACCGACAGGACCCGACAGAGAGCCGATACCGCAGGTCCGCCACCCCGACCGGGCCATACCGCCGATGGCGGGTGCCCGGCACCTTCTACCGTCTGCTGCCGCCCTGACGGCCCGGCCTCACTTCAGGTGCCGCCCGAAGAACCGGTTCCCGTCCTCCACCTCGAACCACGGGGTACCGGTGTGTCCGCCCGGATTGGCGTGCAGCGTCTTCTCCGTGGTGCCGAAGGCGTCGAACAGGTCCAGGGCCCGTTGCCGGGGGTTCCCTTCGTCGTCCCAGGGGAACGCCTGAGCGGGATCGCCGTACGCGCCCTACGACAGGCCGGGCTGCGCGGCATCCTTCAGTCGGGCAGCGCCGGACTCGCCGCCGACGCGGGCGACGACATCCTGACCGTCGGCGACGTACCGCACGCCCTGCTGTTCCCGCGCCTCGCTGCCGTCGTGCACCATGCCGGGGCCGGGACCACGGCGGCGGCCCTGCGCGCCGGGATCCCGTCGGTCACCGTTCCGGTGGCCGCGGACCAACCCTTCTGGGCCACGAGACTCGCCGCGATCGGCGCGGCGCCGATGCCGATCCCGTTCCGCTCCCTGACCGCGGAACGCCTCGCCGACTCGCTCACGAGCGCGGTGCGGGAGTCCTCGTACGCGCAGGCGGCGGAGGCTGCCGCACGGCACATGGCGACGGAGGACGGAGCGGAAGCCGTGGTGAGGGCCGTGCGACGGCTGGAGCGATGAGCGCGGGGTGACCGGCGGGATCCCAAGGGCACCGGGTCGAGGCCCCCGGGTACGGCGTTCACCCTGGCCGGGCGGCCTCGGGCTGTGCGGCGGCGCCTCCGTGCCGTCGGCTGGATGGTTCACACGGCGGACGGGCTGGGGGCGGGTGGGCCGGGCGGCGGCGGGGCGGTGGCGGCGCTGGTGATGGTGAACTGGCCGCTGTATCCGATGTCCGGGTTGGTGCCGAGAGCGATGGCGTAGGTGGAGTCCGCGGGGAGGCCGGCGGGGATCGCCCAGGAGTACCGGTTCGCGGCCCCGTCGACCATGGCAAGGGTCATGACTTCCTGCAAGGCCGTCGATGAGCCACGCATGAGCCGCAAGGGCTGCATTCCGGGGGACGCGTCGGACCAGAGGATCGCTTGGTCGGTGCCTGCCCGCCACACGGCATGGGTGAGGGGCTGCGCGAACCTCGCGGCTGCCCAGCTGGGCGGCGCCGCCGGTCCGAGGAGCAGGCTCGCGGCGGCCAGCACGGCAGGGGTGAGCAGGGTGAGGAGACGCGGGCCGATCCTCTGCGTGCGGGGGAGGCGCACCGCTACCGCGGCCGTTGCCGCTGCGGAGCACGGTTCAGTGATCACTTCTCATCAACGGCGAACCCTGCACGCACGTCACGGCCCAGGCGATCCCCCGGACCTGATGACCCCGCACCAGCAGGCACCCCGAAGGCTCCGAGAGCGCGGAGTCAGGGTCGGCGTCCGACGTTCGGTCATGGCCCCGAGGCGAGGAAGTCGTGCGAGCTGTGCCGCAGTCGGGCGTCTTCCGCAATCCGCCGCACCTCCTGATGTAATAATCATTCAGCATCTGCATCCATTACCAATGAGGGGGGAGTCTTGCCTTTCACGCACACGGCCGAGGCCGTGCGGGCTTGGGTCCACGGGTGGTCCGCCTCGCGCGGCGCAGCCGAACCCGCGCCCTCCGCCTGGGGTTTCACCGTCGACGTGGGCCTATCCGGACATGTCATGCGCCACGTTCTGCACTCCGCGGACGAAGCGACCGTCCACAGGATCACCGAACATGCCACCGCGCCCGGCGTCTGGTTGAAGGCCTTCGTTCCACCGGAAACACTCGAACCGTGGCTCGCCCCTGGCTGGCATCTCGCCGGGGGACCGGGCTACCTGATGTGCGCCTCTCTACCCGTCGCTCCCACCCGAGCCCTGGGCCCGATCCCCGCGGGCTACCGGCTGAACACCTGGACACGCGACGGCGTCACCCGCGCTCTGGTGCGTACCGCCGACGGCGTCTTCGCCGCGCGCGGCCAGATCGCCGTCACCGGCCGCACCGCCGTCGTCGACCAGGTGGAGACCGACCCGGCCCACCAACGCCGCGGCCTGGGACACCTGGTGATGCACGGACTCACCGCGGCTGCCGCGGAGCAGGGGGCCACGGCAGGGGTGCTGGGCGCGACGCCGCAGGGCCGCGCTCTGTACGAGACGACAGGCTGGCGCGTGCTGGCCCCGCTGACCAGCGCGCTGCGGGGCCCGGACCCGGCCGACACCTGAGAGAAGCGCGTAGGCTGCGCGGCCGAGGCGAAGACCACCCGGCCCGGCCCGGGCGGCCGGCGGCGGACCTCCCACGAACAGCGGGGCTCGCGCCGTGGACAACACGGACTTCCCGGAGCGGCTTCGAGGTGCTGGCACAGCGCGCGCGGGCGCCGCGACTCCATCGAAGGGCCTGTTGACGAACAGTCAAAGTGCCTGCTGAGAGGGGGTTTCCCGAAGGTTTCCCGTTTCCCGTTCCAGTGGGCGACCCGCGCTTCCTCGACACGGAGGGGTGGCGGGGCACAGGCTCGGAGTGTCCGGCAGACGGCCGGTGCGTGCTCCGTACGGCGAGCACGCTGTGAAAACCACGATGAGCATGACGCCCCGCGGGAGACCGCGTGGTGGGACGGGGGACCCGAAATGGCGATGCGGAAAACGGCGGCGGTGGCGGTGGCGGCATTCACCCTCCTGGCCGCGTGGGGAGGTGCCGGCAGCGCCGCAGCGGTCGCGCCGGCCACGACACAGAAGGCGGCGGAGGCGTGCGGAGTACTCGCCCCCGGTGCCTCCGCGGCGGCCGAGAAGGCCGTAGCGGCCGCGTGCGAACAGATCGGCGTCTGGTACACCTGGGGCGGCGGCCACGGGCCACAGCCGGGGCCGACCTACGGCCAGGTCGACCCGAGCGACCCGGACAGCGCACACGACCCCGAGCGGCTGGGCTTCGACTGCTCGGGCCTGGTCCGGTACGCCTACGCCCGCGCGGTCGGCGGCGATCCGCTGTCCGGCAACGCCTACCACCAGTTCCATTCGCCGCAGGTGAACCAGCGTTTCACAGCCGCTCAAGGGACCGGACCGCTGCTTCCCGGGGACCTGCTGGCATGGGGGTCGGGGGGCTCCATCCACCACATCGCGATCTACCTGGGCGCGGGGAAGATGGTCGAGGCGCGGGAATCAGGCACCCGCATCACCGTCAGCGACGTACGGCTGGGCGGGGACTACGCGGGAGCGGTCCGCATCGCGCCGGCGACGGCACCGGGCACGTTCAGCACGTGGGGCACGGATGTGTGGACCCACAAGGAGCCGTCCACCACCAGTCCGCGGGTACACCGGTTTCCCGGCCCGACGATGGTGCGCGTCGAGTGCCAGAAGCACGCCGAACCGGTGACGGCGGAGGGCTACACCAACGACGCCTGGTCCTACCTGCCCGAGTACGGGGCGTGGATCACCAACATCTACCTCAAGGGCCCCGCCTGGCTGGACGGCGTACGTACCTGCCCCTGAGCACCGCGCCACCCGAGCCACCTGCACCGCACGAACCACCCGCTCCACCGATGAGCAACCACCAATCACCCATCATCCGGCTCCCCCGGGAGCCTCTTCGAGGAGGAAGCATGTCCGCAAGCAGGAAGATCGCTCTCGGTCTCGCCGCCGCCGCACTCGCCGGTGGCATGGCCACCGTGACCGGCCCGGCCCAGGCGACGCCCGCCACGGGGAAGAGCGCCGCCGCCGAATGCGGAGTCCGCGCCGACGGCAAGCTGTGGTGCGGCAACCGGGTCGGCGCCAAGGGCTACGAGCACCGCCGGTACAACTCCGCGGTGCGGGGGCCGCTGAACACGAGCCCCAGCTGGTTCCAGTGCTGGGGCCGCGGTGACCAGCACGCCGGCGGCAACAACGTCTGGTACTGGACCCAGTTGGACAACGGCCAGTGGGGCAACGTCGCGGCCGTGGACGTCCACACCTCGGTCGACCCCGCGCCGGGCCTGCGTGAGTGCTGACGCTGAGCCGGCTCGTCACCACCGGCCGGACGCAAGGCCTGGTGAACGACGCTGAGCCCCCTGCCCTCCTCGGCGAAGCCGAGGAGGGCAGGGCTCGTTGCTGCCGCCCGGCCCGACAGGTCCTCGCCGATGCGGGCGACGGGCATGTGAGGTGTTCAGCGGCCGGGCAGCGCGTCCGACATGGCGGTCCGGGAGGGGTCGATGCTGGTCCTCCCGTCCTCGATGTCCCACAGCGTGTTCTGCAGCAGTCGGGCCAGGGTCCAGCCGACCGCGCGCCGGCGGTCCGGCCCGAGCGCCTCGGTCAGCAGGTCGAAGCGGCGCCGTACCACCCGTGGCGCGTCCCCGGTGGCCCGGAGTCCTTCCCGGCCTGAGTCCAGCCAGGCCCGCAGCCCGATCAGCGCGGCGGTCGTCTCCTCGCGCGGCATCTGGAGTTTGAGCGCCGCGGCCCGGGAATCGTCCGCACGGCGCACCGGCACCACCGTGGGTTTCCCACCGCGACCGCGACCACGGATAGGGCCCATGGGCACGCGGCGGCTGCTCGGGGGTGCGGGTCTCGTGGGGCCGGTGCCGTGGCAGTGGGTCAGGGTTGGGGGCGCGGGGTGCGGGCGGGACGTAGTCCGACGTCTTCGATGCGCAGTGTGGGGTGGCTGCGTCGGCGGACGGAGGTACGGCAGCTCCAGTGCGGGTCGTACCAGCCGCCGCCTTTCAGGACTCGGTAGGAGCCGTACACCTCGGGGTCGTAGAGGTCCCAGCACCATTCCCAGATGTTGCCGAGCATGTCGTACAGGCCCCAGGGGTTGGGGCGGCGGGTGGCGACTTCGTGGATGCCTTCCTGGGAGTTGCCGCGGTGCCAGGCGATGTCGTCGAGGGGTCCGTAGCGGGGGCCGGCGGTGCCGGCGCGGCACGCGTGCTCCCATTCGGCTTCGGTGGGCAGACGGTAGCCGTCCGCGTTCCGGTCCCACGTGATGCCGCCGTCCGCGCCGTCCGCGCCGTCCGCGCCGTCCGCGCCGTCCGCGCCGTCCGCGCCGTCCGCGCCGTCCGCGCCGTCCGTGGTGTCGTGGAGGTGGTAGGCGGGGGTGAGTCCCTCCTGCAGGGAGAGGGCGTTGCAGTAGCGGACCGCGTCCCACCAGGACAGGCTGTGCGCCGGGAGCCGCCCGCCGTCCGGCGTTCCGGTCGTCTGCGCGTGGGCGGCCTGGGTGAGGGGGTGTCCGGCGAGGAGGTAGGGGGCGACGTCGACGGTCCAGCTGCGTTGGGTGCGGCGGTCGGTGAGGGTGACCTGCCCGCCCGGCACGGTGATCATCAAGTTGGTTGTTCCCGTTCCTGGTGGTGGCTGTTGTCGTGGTGGTCGGTGACGGCGGGTCCGGGTGGCAGCGGGCGTGCGGCCTTCTCGTGTTGCGCGGTGCCCAGGACGGCGTGTGCGTCCTCGACGCGGTGCTTGCCGAACGTGTCGGTGGTGGTGTCGAGGGACCACACGGAGGCGGGGGTTCCCGTGGGCGACGGCCCGATCCGGGGTGTGGCGGCGCCGAGTTGGTACCCGTTCTCGATCACCGGACCGAGCGTAGACCAGGTGGTCGGTGAACGGCGTGCCCTCGTCTCCCACATGGTGGATCACCGGCCCTGACGCGTTCCGAGCGCCTTGTGGCCTGTCGGGTGTGGTCCGGCGGGGCTTCTTCGGACTGTCGGCCGACGGCGATACCGGGTGGAGTCCGGCCTCGATCACAGCCCGTGGTCTACTGCTGATCGTGCCGTTGCTGATGCTGGATCTCGACAACACGCTGATCGACCGCGACGCCGCGTTCCGCGACGCTGTCACCACGTTCCTCGCTGAGCATCACCTGCCCGCCACGGATGTGACGTGGGTGATGACAGTTGACGCCGGTGGATATACGGCCCGCCACGATGTCGCCACGGCCATGAACGACCGGTTCCGGGGCAGGGTGCCGGCCACGGCCGTCCAGGCTCTGCTCGACCGTGGCGGCGCTGATCACGTCGTGCTGACGGATGCTGCCCGCGCTGCCTTGGACAGGGTGTCGGCTGACGGCTGGACCTGTGTGATCGTCACCAACGGCCGCACTGTCCAGCAGGAAGCCAAGATCTTCCGTACCGGACTGGACCGGCTCGTCCAGGGCTGGGTGATCTCGGAGAAGGTCGGCTTCAAGAAGCCCGATCCGAAGATCTTCCACGCTGCCGCCGGCGCCGTCGGAGTACCCCTCGCCGGGGCGTGGATCATCGGCGATTCCGCGCCTGCCGACATCGCCGGCGCCGACGCGCTCGGGCTTCGAAGCATCTGGGTGTCGAACGGCCGGACGTGGTCCTATGACTCGTACGGACCCACTCGTATCGCCGAGGACTTCGCCACCGCGATCGACCGCCTCATCAGTACGACGAGATAGGGCAGGACCTCCCCCCAGCCCTCTCGCTCAGGCCCTGCAGCAGCGTTGCGCCCACCTCCTGCGGTGCCCGTCGGGGGTTGCGGAGGGAGTGGTTGTTGGTGGTGGTGCCTGCAGGGTGAGTACGGTCTGTTCATGTACTTCTACGGTTCGGGGCAGCGGCGGGGGCATGTTCTCCTGATAGCCGGGGATGCCGTTGTGCGGCGTCGCACGGTGCAGTTGGCGCCGAGCGCGAATCTTGCGGCTCTCGCGATGGTGCCGGCTTCGGTGTTGCTCGGTGGTGAGCTCCCCACGGATACGGTGTGTCTGGACGGGGCGCGTGATCCGAACACGGTTTTGACACGGCTGCGTTCGGCGGCTGCGACGCCGGGTCCGTTGTTGGTCTATCTGTCGGGCCGGCTGACCGCGGATCGGCGAGGCCGGTTGTATGTGGCGTTGGCGGGGACGACGCGATCGGCCGTCCGTTACACGGCCTTGCCGTGGGAATGGTTGGGCGGTGAGTTGCGTGGGCGTCCGGCGGGGTTGACGACGGTGCTTGTCGATCTGGTCGCGGACGGGGATGCCTGGCCGGTGCTGCGGGAGTGCGAGGGTCTGCCCGTGGCTTCGGGTACAGAGGTCTACGGGGTGGTGTGTCCGCCGGGTTTCGCCACGGGTGGCGGTACGGCCAGCGGTTATACCCGGCATTGGATCGAGCAGTTGCGTCGTGGTCCGGCCCGGCCGGCCGATGTGCAGTTGCATGCCCTCGCGGCGGGGGCTGCGGGCCTTCCGCCGGGTGCTCTGGTCCTGCCGACCGCCCGTGAGCTGAGCATGCGCCCCGCCCCGCCGGCGCCCGACCCGTACCAGCCGGGTGGGCGGCGCCCGAACCCGTACCAGCCGGGCGGGCAGCGGTGGCCGGGGCGCGGGGACGGGCCGGACTCCGCCCCGAACGCCGGTGCGACCCTTACCCCAGCCGCCGGTGCCGTGGTCGGGTCGCCGCTCGGTGGGGTGCCGGGTGGGGATCCGCGGCCGCACATCCATGCGTTGGCGACGGGGGCCGCCATCTCGAGGCGGCGGCTCTTGCGCGAGCCTGGGAGGAACACGTCCAGCACACGTACGGGTTCTCCTCGATGGAGGCGGTCGAGTGGGCGGAGATCCGGGCGGATCTGGCGCGGATGGCCGGTGATTTCCCGTTGGCCACGGGGTTGTGGATCGGGGCGTGCCGGGCCCGGTTGGCCGGCCAGGGCGTGGCCGGCCCGGAGGTCCATGCGGCGGCTGCGGGTGCTTTGTACTGTTGGACCCAGCTCAAGGACCGGGCGTCGGTGGTGGAGTCGGGTCCCGAACTGGTCGCTGTGTTGCGGGCTTTGCCCGCGCTGGACCCCCGTCTGCTGCGGTTGACGCAGGCACGCCTGGACGCCTCGCGTGCTCCGGGTCTGCCCCGGGCCGTCCGTACCTGAGCACCGGGACCGGGCCGTGACCGGCAGGGGGGCAGGGCTGCCCCCCATGCCGGTCCCGGCCGGTACGCGTGGTGTTCCGCCCGTTCCCGTCAGGCCCTTGGAAGGCCGCCTGTTGAGCGGCGGGCCGCCCGCCCGGCCCCTCTCAGGCGCCGGTGACGGTGTGTGTGATGCGCGGTGTCGATGCGTTGCGGGTCATGGTTGGCGGGCGAGCGCGGTGGGTGCGCCGGTTGATTGACTGCCCTCGGTTTCGAGGGTGAGTTGGTCGGTGTCGGTCAGGGTGAGTACGTACAGGTTGCCTCGGGGGCACTGGATGGCGGCGGTGGGATCGGTGGGGTGGCTGGTGACGGCTTCGAACACGGCGTTGCTTCCACGGACCTGTCGTAGTTGGAGCGCTTCGGTGCATCCGAGGTTTCGTCCGGTGGTGGTCTCGTGGAGGTTGCTGACCTGTCGGCCGACGAGTTCGCCCACCGCGCCGCCGTTCAGTGTGACGGTGACCGTGAACTGACCGGTCCTGGCTCGGGACACGCCGTCCGCTTCCGGTGTTCCGGGTCCGACGCCCGTCCATGTACCGGCCCACGCGGCGGGCAGCGCCCCCACCACCCCCGTCGACTGCGCGGGGGTGCTCGGTGGGGGTGCTCCGCGGCCGCCGTTGCCGCCGTCCCCGCCGTCGCGCGCTCCGGGGAGCCATGCCGCGAGTGCGACGACTGCGGCGACGGCGGCTGTGCCCACGGTGGCACCGGCCGTCCGTGAGCGTAGGACCGCCCGTCCGCGCCCGCGCCTGGGGGCCGGGGCGGGGGAGTACGCCGGGGTCGCGGCACCCACGGGCATCCCCGGCAACAGCCCCGCTCCAGCCCCCGCCCCCGCCGACGGCAGCGGTAGGGGTGGCGGTGGCAGCGGCACGGGTGCGTGTGCCGGTGTGGGGGGAGCGCTGTTGTCCGTCCCGGGAGTCCCGGTGGTGTTGGGGAGGGCGAGGAGTTGGTGGAGCTCGCTTTCCCGGCGGCCGGTTTCGGCCAGCAGGTTTTGTGGTGCGGTCGGTCGCCAGGCCTTCTCGGGGCCGTCGTCGAGGCGGGCTGTGATCTCTTGAGGGTCGGGGCGTTGTCGTGGGTCCTTGGCGAGGCAGTCCTGAAGCAGGGCGCGTAGTGGCTGGGGTACGCCTTCGAGTTGCGGTTCGTCGTGCACGATCCGGTACAGGAGGGCGGGGAGGTCGAGTTCTTCGCCGGGGCCGAGGAAGGGGCTGTGGCCGGTTGCCGCGTACACGAGGACCGCGGCGAGGGAGAACACGTCGGCCGGGGCTCCGGCGATCGTGCCGGTGGCTTGTTCGGGTGCGAGGAAGCCGGGTGTGCCGATGACCGTGCCGGTGCGGGTGTGTCGTGGGTCGTGGACGGTGCGGGCGATTCCGAAGTCGATGAGGAAGGGACGTTCCGCGCCGAGGAGTACGTTCGCGGGCTTGATGTCACGGTGGACGACGTCGGCGTCGCGCACGCTCACCAGCGCCACGGACAGTTCCTGTCCCAGGCGTCGGACGGCGGGTGTTTCCAGCGGGCCCCAGCCGTGTACCTAGTCGGCCAGGGAGGGGGCGGGTATGTACTCGGTCGCCAGCCATTGCGGGGACGCCCCGGGTGGGCTGAAGTCCACCACCGACACCGTCCACGGGGAGCGCACCCGGTCGCTGGTGCGTATCTCGCGGTCGAAGCGTTCGGCGAAGTCCGCGTCCCGGCTGAGTTCTCGGTGAACGGTCTTGAGCGCGAGTGCCCGCCCGGAGGCCGTTCGGGCGAGAAACACCTCACCCATGCCGCCTGTTCCGAGTCGTGCCAGCAGACGGTATCCGCCGATCTCCGACGGGTCTCCGGGCCGCAGTGACTCCATCGGTTCCCCCTGCCCCTACGGCCGTTGCCGGCCTGTACCGTGCCACCCGCCGGTCGGGCCGTTGTGATGGACCTTAGCTTGTTCTTTATGGTCTGACCTGGTCACGTTCGGCGATACTGTCGGGCCGTCTGACCGTTTTGCCCACGTCGTAGCGGGTGGCGGGGTGCCGGTTCTTCGAGCCGAGTGGCCTGCCGGGGCCGGGCCGGTTGGGTTTCGGCGCACGGGCTGGACAGGGCAAGTTCGGGCGGAGGTTCCTGAACCCTCGGCGGACCCGGGCGGGGGTGAGCCGTCCAGGCTCGGTCGGCTTCTCCCACGGGCGGCGGAGATCCGCGGCCAGCGGCCGGGCGAGACGGAGTTGGGTGTGCGCGGCAATGACCAGCCAGGTCCACCGGTCCGCCGCCTCGGGCGTGCGGAGCTTCGGGCGGGTCCAGCCCAGCGTCTGCTTGATCATCCGGAAGGTGTGTTCAAGATCGAATCTGCGCAAGAACGCCTGCCATCGCAGGTCGACGTCCTCGCCCAACAGGCCGGTGGCAGAGGTCCACAGCCAGACGGGGAGTGGATCGTGTCCGCCGGGCAGGCGGTCGACCTGCAGGCGGATCAACGTGCCCTCGATGACAGGGAGTTCGCCGGTGTGATCGATCCACGCGGAGCGGGTGGTCAGACGAGGATGGATGCGGTCCCATGCCATCGTGCGAGCGGTGCCATAGCGGTCCGTGACCTGCACGGTCGCGGCATCGGGCTCGCCCCAGGTGTCGGGCTTGGCGAAGCGGAACTCCTTGCCGTGCTTCGGTGGTCGTCCGCCCTGCGGTGGTGAGGTCCACGGCACCGGGACCGGCTTGCGCATCACACGGTCCGTGCGCATCCGCCCGAGGACCTCCACCGGCAGCCCTTCCAGTAGATAAGCCATGCGCGGACCGTCGTAGCCGGCGTCGAAGACGATCAGGATGTCGCGGTCGCCCTGCTGCCAACGCCCCATGTCGATGGGGTTCTCGACCACTCGGCGGACCTGGGCTGCGGTGGCCTCGGCGACATCGTCAGCCGGTCCCAGCCGCAGCGCATCCAGGATCTGGCACCAGGAGGTCCGGCCCGACTCCAGCGCGGCGACGAACGAGTAGGGCCAGCCGGGTACGAACTGGTCCGACGAGCGTCCGCTACGGCCGTAGACGTGACAAAACAAGCGGTCCGGACTGGTCGGTGCGTCCGGCCGGAGCCAGTGGGTGACGTCCACCGCCAGGACCAGGCGCCCGTCGCCGGCCTCGGGCTGCGGCAGCCCGGCCAGCACCCGCCGCAGCCGCGGCACATCGACGTTCCCGCGGTTCAGCGCGTCGTACATCGCGCCGTGCCCACGCCTGTGTTCAGCCGTCAGTGTGAGGTCCACCGGCGTGGTCACCGGCCCGTCCGCGCACAGCAACGCGTCGGTCAGCTCGAAGAGCGTGTCCCGGCGCACGGGCAGGCAGTCGAAGAAGTCGTCCCGGAAGTGTGACGCCACCGCGAACGCTTCCCGCCGGACATCGTGATGCAGCAGACTCATTCCCCACGGCCTTCGTGCTGATCAAGTGCCTCTTTGGTCGGAGCACAGGATCAGACGGACGCCGTGTTCACGTCCCCGGAATCCTCGTACGAGCGATCACGTTCGGGGCATCGTTCGAGACCAGACCACCCTCTCGTCGCAGCCGGAGCATGCTCACCGAAGGCCCGCGCTGGTGCCTTACCCGCCGATTCCGAAGAGCAGTCCTTTTTGACCACTGCTCAGTGACCTTCGTATGGCGTTGACCAGCCTCACCTGCGCCTCGGCAGGTGCCTGCCTGGCCTGCTCGAACTCCTCTGGACTCACCGGGTCACAAAGTGGGTCGCGCCCTCGCGCAACTTGGTCCAGGAAGGAGTTGATGGCGCGGCCGAAATCATCGACCTCGGTTGCGACTTCCAGAGGTGCGACCAGGCTTACACGCATCAAAGCCGCACTCCACTGGCCCCAGTCGTAATCCCAGCCACGCTGGTCGCCATGCGCCCGCCTGAGTTCCATTGTGAACTTGGCGTAGTGACTGAACAGCTCCTGGTAGGCGACAAGCTGCTGGTCACGTAGCCACTGACGATCCTGAGCGCGACGTGTGACGATACCGCCGACCAGAACTCCCACCGTGGCTGCAAGAGCCCCAGCGGCCGTCGTCACCAGCGTGTCCAGCATCAGCCCCCCAGCCGCCCTCAACCTTTGTCGAGATGAACCTACGGGTCATCAGTCTTCGGGGACAACGGTCAGCTTCGACAAGATCGGGCAGGAACCCCTTAAAGAACAAGCTTAGCCTCGCTGTTTCGGTTGGGGTGATGAGACGTCGCTGATCGTCTGCTGCCAGGTGGGCGAGGTGACTTCGTTGCTTGAGCATGGCGGAGTCCCGGCGCGGGGGTCGGGTTCTCCAAGGTCTTTCGGGTCGTGGGCGGTCAGGGGTTTACTGGTCAGCCGGCGGGACGGGGCAGTGCGGCAAGGCGGTGGAAAGCCGTGGTCAGTTCGTGTCTCCAGGGCCAGGTCTGCGATATCCGCAAGCGCAGTCGCCGACCGCCCCTGGTGAGGCGGGCGGCGACGTGCAGTAGCCGGTAGCGGAGCTTCTTCGGCTCGGCAGCCGCCAGCTCCCCGTCCAACAGCAGGACGCGCATCCAGGCCAGCAGGTCGATCGCCGCGAGGCTGAGTTCGAGCCAGGCCGAGTTGATCGCGAAGTGGCGGGAGGGGAAGCGGCCGAAGCCGGTGGTCTTGCCGCACCGGATGTGGTCCTCGACGGTGGCATGCCCGCGGTGACGGACCTCCAGGAACTGGGCGGAACCACCACCGGAGTAGGGAGTGTCGGTGAGAAACACCTGGTGCCGCAGGCCCTCGTCCTGGTCGAACAGGGAGAGTTGGGCGCCGGGGTGTGGTCGCTCGCGGCGCACGATGATGCGGGTGCCGGCCGGATAGCCGGTCAGCTCGACCATCCCGGTCAGCTCGGCGACCTTAGCGCCGGCACGGAGCGAGCCGTCCTGGTCCAGGGCGGGATGCCAGAGGTGGTCGGGCATGGCTCGGATCGCGTGGCGGACAGGCTCGGAGACCGCGTATCCGACTGAGAAAAAGGCACGGATTCCTCGTTTCCGCGCATCTCGGACGTGGGTGAGGAAGGCCTTCGCGGATCCGGCGCTGTCGGTGCGGACAAGGATGTCAGTGCCGTGCCGGTGGGCGTCGGGGATCTGCGCGAGTGCCTGGTCGAGCACCGTGATGTGGTCGCTCGCGGTGTTGGCGCCGGCGTTTCCGGGCCGCAGCCGGCCGGACAGCCCCTCTCCGGTGTTCGCGAGGAAGCACAGCAGCGGGTGGAATCCGAAGCCGCCCTTGTAGGTGGGTGCGGCCTGGTCCTTCTCGGAGTGGCAGGTGACCAGCGTGGCGTCGAGGTCCAGGACCAGCCCGGGCAGCATGCGTCCCGCGGCCCGGACTGCGGGTATGCCCTCACCTTGCTCGGCGGCTTGCAGCCAGGCGACTTCCCGGGCCCGGGCACGGGCCGAGCGCAGAGCGGTCAGTGTCCTCTCGTCGGTGTCGGCGAGCAGTCGCCAGGCCGTCGGTGTCGAGGCGACGGGGCCGAACACCTCGCCCTGGTCGCGCAGTACTGCCAGGTCCGCGATGGCCTCGCCTCCGTCGGCGAGCATCACCGCCAGGTCGGTGGCGATCCGTCCCGGATCGTGTCCGGTCCCGCGCGGCCGAAGCGGCCTGAGAACGGCGGAGTACGCGGCGGTCAGCGCGGTGGCATCAGCGAGATCCGCCAGCAACCGTGCCCCGGCATGCCCGACCACCCCCGAACCATCGGCACTGACATGGACCTTGGGACGCAACCCGATAGCCTGCACGTAGAAAGTGCCCTCCGCTTGGACCGACAGAACCCCTCAGCAAGGTTCATCGTTCCAGGTCAGGAAGGCACTTTCGCGTTTCTGCCTCACCAGCTGCCGTACCCAACCGAAACGGCGAGGTTAGGCAGTGCTTCTTATGGCGTGGGCGCTGTTTCGGCGGGTGGTGCCCCCGACGCCCTCCAGGTCGCCGACCGGTTCACCCGCGGCAGGGACTCGGCCGAGCCGTGGAGACACGCGTCGCCGTTCACCGCGACTGCCCGCGCAATCCTTCGCCGGTGGCCGGCGGCCACCGGACTGGCTTCCGGCCGACGAGCCGAGGGCAAGAAGGCCGCACACGCCCTGGTCCACGAACCTTGCCCAAGGTCACTCACGTCGGACGATCGCCCGGCACCCAGGGCTGGGCCTCAACACCGTGCTCAGGTACGCGAGCGCCGCACGGGGGCAGGACACCATCCGCGAGAACCGGCCCCGGCCCAGCAGATTGGACGCCTACAAGCGCCATCCGGAGCGATGCTTCGCCGCAGGCTGCAACAGCGTCACCCACCTCCACGGTGAACTCGTCGCCGACAACGCACCGGTCAATCAGAGGTCATCTCACGTGGCGTGGGATGGGTCGCCTGCCACGAGCACTGCGAGCTGGTGCAACCGCTGACAGTACTCGGCTGCTGCAGGCTCGATGATCTCAGGGATGACTCGGGCCAGATCCTCGATGCAGCTCTGTACGATGCGGGAGTTCTCCGAGTCGAGAGTGCAGCCGTTGTCCAGCCAATGAAGTACGCAGCCGGCGGTGTACAAGTCGAGCGGCCACACGTACATACCCGCGGACTTGGCACTCCGCAGGCTGTCGGGGAAGGATGCTTGGCGGTGTTCCTGCCAGAGACGGGCCACTGTCTGCATCTGCTCAGTCGTTTCGCTCACTTGAACCATATTGCAGTAGTCGCTCAGCTGGTTTGGCGTTCGTCTTCGAGCGGCGGTAGAAGATGAGGGCTGCGGCGATGGCGGCGAACCACAGAAAGTGTTCGGCCTTACGTTCGTAGCGCCGGTGTGAGCGACGGCAGCCTGAGAGCCAGGAAGCCGTCCGCTCCACGACCCATAGGTGTCGGCCGACGCGGTGGATGACAGCTGGCTACCCGGCCTCACCGGCTTCGCACTCCACCTTGTCCAAGACCTCGACGGAGTGACAGCCGGGCTTACATTCGACGGGAGCTCCGGCAGCATTGTGGGCGCCGTCAACCGCATCAAGAAGATGAAGCGCCAGCTCTATGGCCGAGCTGGATTCTCCAGTAACGCCGCAACGGGCTGGGCGTCCCTAATTGGCCACCGTCGAAGTCTGCCGCGCATAGACGTTCCGGCCGCACGGCCGCGGGCAACTGCAGGCTCCGACTGCCACGAGCTCCGCCCGCAGGGCCTCCGAGGCGTTGGGGTGATGAACGATGCGTTCGCGAAGAATGAACCATCTCGTTCCAGCCTCCTTCGCCTCCAGATCGGCGAGCCGGCGCAGTGCAGTGTCCGGCAGGTTCGGGTTGATCAACGCATTCCACTGAACCGCCGAATCCATGTCCCGTGCGAGCCGGTCCAACGCATCAGGCGGTGCCAGGGGACTGCGCGCCGTCCACAGTCGCACCGGTCGAATCTCATCGACCGCGAGCGAACGCAGACGCTCAGTGGTCACGTTCGGACTCCTTGCCTCAAGGACGCGGCGGTATCCACCAAGACGTTCGGCCTGGGTTCGCACCACTCGTCCTGTCACGGGCCTGATGATGCCACGGGCCATCGGCCGTAAACGCACGAGATCACCGACCCGGCGATCGAACGCCGATATGACGCTCCGCTCTGGAGACTTGCTTCGGCACCATGGTTGTGCGCTTCACGATGAGGGAGCCGGGTGCTGCCGAAGTCCAAGGTCGATTCCGCAGTTGATGGTTCGCTGCCAACGCGTTGCGCCGACCGGTGACTGTGAACCTCACCGATTGGTGCCGGCGGCGTACCGCCGGCGGCTGCTGCGCGTGGCGGAGACCGTGGCGATGGTCCAGGCCGTCACCCATACGGCTCCGACGAGCAATGCCGCCAGCGCGGTGGGCATGTGGGGAGGGGTGGCACCCAGGCTCGGTGCCAGGCCCGCCGCGCGGGCGCCGAAGCCGAGAACGCCCGCTCCCACCATCGCGATGCCCGCCCAGGAGACGACGCGCGCCGGCCAGAGGATCAGGGGGGTCCGCGGCAGGCGGACGAGGAGCAGCGCAACGACGGCCACCAGCAGGCCGAGAGCCGCGTTGGCCAGTTGGGCGGTCTCGACATCGGCAACGGCGGCGTAGGCCTCGGCCGGTGCGGGGAAGCCCGGCATGCCCAGCTCACCCCTCCTCGCCAGGTCCACCTTGCTGACGGTGTAGGCGAGGGCGCCGAAGCAGGCGGTGAGGGCTGCGGCCAGGTGCTTCTTGCGGGATCGGGACATGGGTTCATCCTGCGGTGAGCAGCGGCCGGGCCACCTCCTTCGCTCGTACCGACTTTCTCCCCCGCCTGGGGGAGGAAGTCGGGCTCCGACCCACCTGGCCGATTGCCCCCAACGCTCCAGGTGCGGCTATTTCTCATCGGCATCTCCGAGCATCTCCGAGCATCTCGAGCGAGAGCCGAATCCACCGTTCTCACCCACGTAGCCAACTCTGTGATTGCCGACGAATGTGGGCTGACTCTGGATATCGACGCGGCCGGCAGTGGCACAACCGCATGCCGCAGGTCAGTCGCACCTCTGAGAATGACGCCATGGTCCACCGAATCGAAGCGCCCAGTCCTGACGATGCTGCATCCGTCGGCCGTATGCAGCTCACGGCCTGGCTCCAGACCTACCCCAACGAAGAAGCCGGCGTTGATGAGACGTGGATCCGCGAGCAGCGAGGGTCCGCTGTCACCATCGAGGGCATTGCGCAGTGGCGAGAGTTCATTGACGAGGTCGCGCACCACCCTGAACGGCTCTTCTGTCGTGTCGTCCGATCCGGGGCTGAGATCACTGGTGTCCTCTGTGGCCGCCGAGACGAACTGGTGACCCTCGGACCGATGTATCTGCTGAACGAAGCACAAGGCCAGGGCATCGGCGGTCAGCTGATGGGTGAGTTCTTCCTATGGGCGGACGGAGCACCCATGCACCTGCGGGTGACTGAGTACAACGGGAGAGCGATCCGGTTTTACGAGCGCCACGGGTTCCAGCTCACGGGTGAGCGCGAGCTGTGGCGAGGCAGGTTGCCCAACGTGCGTATGGCGCGCGCTCGCGTGCCGCATCGTGGGACCGCATGAGACGCGGGCGGTACGGAGGGTGATCGGCCACAGAACTTGAGCCGGAACCGCAACTCGCGTACGGAGGTACTCGCGTGCGAGGGCTTCGCCGGAAGGGAGTTCGAGACCTTCTTCCGGGAGCGGCTCGGCGCCCACCTCGTGCGGCCGGACCGGCGGAACGAGTGGAACCGGCAGGGTTCCTCACCGAGGTCCTGGACCAGGTACTGGCCAGACCGGTCCCCATGCCGAGCGCCTGAAAGGGGCGCTTTGAGGTGGGCGCGGATCCGAAACGGTCCGGCGGTCGGTCAGTGACCGGCAGGGGGCTCGAAGCAGCCGCCCTCGGGGTACGGGCCGTTGGTCTTCACCACATAGTTGGTCTTCTGCACGAAGGCGGTGACGCAGGCGTCGTCATGGACACGGGCACCGACCAATGCCCCCGCGGGCGTGATGTAGTGGTCGGTCTCGAAGCGCGGCTCCTTCTCCCGCACGCTGAGGGTTCCGCCGAGCCACTCACCCTTCGGCCCGAACCGTTCCTCCTGGAACCCGAGCTCGAGCAGCGCCGCGCGCACGCTCGTCGGATCCCAGGTCCCGCCGTCCCGGAGCCGCTTGAGGACGGGCTCTATGCGGTCGGCTTCCTTCTGCGCGTTCTGCGTGTCGTGCGCGCTCGCGGGGGACATCTCACCCGGGATGCGGAAGGCGTTGTTCTCGCCATGGCGTGAGGCCGCACCTTCCGACGCCGTACCAGCAGGGCTGGGATGGGAGCGGTCCCAGTAGTGCTGCGCGAGCATCAGCAATGCCCCCGCCAGGGTGGCGGCGAGCAGCTGGGTCAGCACCGTCCAGCGCGCACGGAACACGAGCGCGAGGACCGCGACCACGAGCACGGCCACGAGGTAATCCTGGAGCCGCGCCAGGTATGCGAGGTCTGCCGCGTCGATCCGTTCCCGGTCTCCCTGCGCGGCCCAGACCTCCAGGCCGTGCCCGAACATGTAGTCCAGTGCGAGCCATCCCACCCCGAGCAGTAAGAGGGCGATACCGATGGTCAGGTCTGCGCCGCGGGACGTCCGGCGCGACCAGGGTCGCCAGTTACGCCGGGGTCGAGGCTCGGTCAGGGAATCCGTCATGGCCGCATCATGCCGAGTCTGCCGTGGGCAGGCATGAGTACGCGTACTCACCGGCGACCGGAAGACCCGCGATCCGGGGTGGCCGGCCTTCACCGGCGCCGGGATGTGGTGCGTTCCTTGACGGTGACCGTGAGGGCCACTGCGACGGTGATCACGATTGCGCAGAGCAGGAGTGTTCCGGCCAGGTAGGCGAGCATGCGGGTTGCTGCCCAGAGCAGTTCTCCATTCGTGAACGTCACGGGGGCTCCTTGTCCGGGCGAGGCTGTCCTGCGGCCCACCGGGTTTCCGGGTGGGGTGGGGCATCTGACCACGATGTGGTGATCCGAAGGAAAGCGGTCTAGCCGCCCGCGAGCGGGTTCGGCCCGCTGCGCCGCCGCCGTATGCTCACCATCACCGCTGCGGCCAGCAGCAAGCCCAGTGCACCGGTGAGGACGAGCTTGTCCGACCCGCCGGGGTTCTCGCCGAAGCACACCAGCGGCAGGCCGGCCAACAGGACGGCCGGTGCGGTGCGCAGCCGCGTGAACGCCTGCCGCCCTGCCAGGACCAGTCCGTAGGCCATCGGTACGGCGAACTTCAGTTCGGGGAGCGGGTACGACAGCGGGAGGACCAGCAGTGTGCCGGCCATCACCGCCGTCCACGCCAGCACTGCGACGACCCCGGTCCGCGTACGGGTCCGGGGAGTCGGACGCAGATCGGGCGGGCACAGCAACGCCACCAGCGACAGGACGAGCAGCGGAATGCCGAACTGGAGGGCCACCCCGACGAGATCGGTGCCCAGCCGACCGGCATAGACCGCGATACCCGCGACGACCCCCGCCAGCGCGGTCCACGTACCCAGGGCCCATCGCCCGGCGAGAGCGAGGAACGCCCCGAGCACGGCAACGAGGTGGGCCGCCATCAGTTGGGGAAATGCGTCGTCGAATCCGAATCCGCCGCTGATCGTGAGGACGAATGCGCACATCCTGGCCCAGCTCATCGCGGCCGCCCCGACCGCGACGACGGCGAACGGTGCCACCGCCGCCAGCAGCTGACCGGCGCGTCCCGCGGAGCCCAGCCCGAGCCGCAGGCGCAGCGCGTGCCCGACGACATCGACGGCCTCAAGCATCCGGACACGCCCACTCGCCCCGCGTGTGCCCTCGCGATAGGCGTCGGCGCCCTCGTCGCCAAACTCCCGCCGGAAGGCGCCCGGGTACAGCTTCACCCACGCGCTCACGCGGTCACCGCCCGACCGTCCAGTCCCAGCCGTCGAGCGGCCTCATGAGCGGTACGCGCGATCCGGGCCGCCTGGGCCGCCAGCAATTCACGCCCGCGCGGCGCGAGCGCATAGCTGCGCCGCATGCGCCCGTCGACCACCTCCTCCGCGTGGACGGCGACGAGCTCCTGCTCCAGGAGCCGCTCCAGCGCCCCGTACAGGGTTCCGGTGCCCATCCTCGTGCGGCCTCGCGAGATCTCCCCGACCTCCTGGGCGATCGCGTATCCGTGCCGTGGGGCGTCGGCGATCGCGGTGAGGATGAGCAGGGTCGGCTCACGTAGAGCTTGATCATTCATGCGCGCCACCATAGCTCGGCAGCCGACATATGTCGATGCACGTCTCGTCTCTCTCTCGTTGCGTGCTACTCGTTGAACAACGCAGCTGGTACTCGGTGCGTGTTCTTCAACGGTTCGATGCTCCGGCGCGGAGGTTCGCGATGGACGGCGGCCGGCCAGGGTAGGTGGCGCAGCGGGAGTACGGGACGGTGTCGGCCCGGCAGGAGTGATCGTCCGCGACCTGGGCCGACTGCGGCGGACCGCCGGGCAGGGATCAGGTGGACGGCGGCCTCCTCCGCGAAGCTCCGGTCACTCGGCCCGGTACATGCATCCGAGACCGCGGTGAAGCCCGTGCGCAGTCCCTCGATCCCGTCGCAGCGGCCCGGCAGCGTCCGGAGCCTCACCTCCTCGGCATCCCGCTTGTGCTGCGCTTCGGCGGTGGTGGCCATGGCGCGCAGCTCCCCGCTGTCGGGCAGCGTGGAGGAGTCGTTCGTCAGGGCCGCCGTGCTCAGTGCTGCCACGACGGCCGCCAGGCGCCTCCTCGCCCGTCCCATCCCCGCCGCCGCCCCACCCCACCCCCGCCCCCGTCTCGTCGACTCCGAGGCTCATCCTCGTTCCCGGCCGGACGTGGGCGCATGAGTACGCGTACTCACCGCAGGGACCGCAAGAACTTCCCCCGAGGCCTGGATACGGGCACGCGGCCCGTATCCAGGGGCTCCGCGAAGTCGGAGGTCCCAGCTACGCGCGTACGGGCTTCCCGCGCCCGGGAGCGGAACGGCGCCGCGCGCCGGCGAGCCTTCCCGGAGCGTCGGAGAACGGTCGGCGGGACTCGCCGGCCCGCTCGGGTCAGCCCGGGCTCGGGCTGTCGTCGCCGGCGCTCGAGGGCAGGGGGCCGGTGAGGTAGTGCTGGATGGTGGGGGCGAGGAGGTCGGTGACGGATGAGGCGGGGAGGGTGGCGATGGCGCCCAGCTGCCAGATGTAGCGGTTCATGACCATGCCGACGATCTGGGTGGAGATGAGGCTGGCCCTCAGGTTGCATTCGGTGTCGGGCAGGCTGTGGGAGACGACGGCCAGCACGAGTTCGGAGAACAGCTGCCGCAGGCGTTGCAGGGCGGCGGGTTCCTGGGCGGCGGTGAGGATGATGGAGCGCAGGATCTCGGCGGAGACGGGGTCCTCCCACAGGTTCAGGCCGGCCTGCACGAAGGCGCGCCCTCGCCGCTCCATGGGCTGTTCGGCGGCGGCGGCCACGGCTGCGCCGAACGCCTCCGGGGGTTGCATCACCTCTTCCAGCAGCCCGGTCTTGGTGCGGAAGTAGTAGTTCACCAGGCCGGGGTCGACGCCGGCCTCCTGGGCGATCGACCGGAGCGACGTCGCGGCGTAGCCGCGGGTGGCGAAGGATCTGCGGGCTGACGGGCTCCGCAGCGGCTCACGGTGACCGCATCGCCATACGACACGAGACCACTACGCTGACCTATGCCCAACTCGACGACCTGACCGCCCGGACCGCCGCACTGCTGCAGGACCGCGGCGTGCGCCCGGGCGACCGGGTGGCCGTCATCACACCCAACGTCCCGCACTTTCCCATCGCCTACTACGGCATCCTCCGCGCGGGCGCCGTCGTCGTGCCGATGAACCCCTTGCTCAAGGCCCCGGAGATCGCCTTCATCCTGCGCGACGCCGGCGCCCGGACGGTGCTGACCTCCCCGATGTCGGCGGCGGAGACGGCCGAGGCGGCCACGGCCACCGAAACCGACTGCCTGGTACTCGAACCGGGCGGTTTCGACGCCCTGCTCGACGGTATCGAGCCGGTCGTCGCCGTCTTCGACGCGCAGGACACCGATTCCGCGGTGATCCTCTACACCTCAGGCACCACCGGTACCCCAAAGGGCGCCGAACTGACGCACCGCAACCTCCTCACCAATACCGCCACTACCGTGCAGACCCTTTTCCACGTCGGCCCCGGCGACGTGCTCTTCGGCGGCCTGCCCCTGTTCCACGCCTTCGGCCAGACCTGCGGCCTCGACACGGCCGTGGCCGCGGGAGCCACCCTGAGCCTCCTCACCCGGTTCCATCCGGCAGCGGCGCTGGAGACCATCCACAGGGACGCTGTCACCGTCCTCCTCGGCGTCCCGACCATGTACGCCGCGCTCGTGCACGCCGAGCTTCCCGACGGCTTCGACGCCCCGCGCCTGTGCCTCGCGGTCTCCGGAGGCGCGTCGGTTCCGGTCGAGGTGCTGCACGGCTTCGAGCAGCGTTTCGGCGTTGACGTGCTAGAGGGGTACGGCTTGTCCGAGACGTTCCCGGTGGCCGCCTTCAACATGCCGGACCGGCCGCGCAAGCCCGGCTCCGTAGGCCTGCCTGTTCGCGGCGTCGAGCTCCGGCTGGTCAACGAGGACGGGACGAGCACGGGGACCGGCGAGGTCGGCGAGATCGTGATCCGCGGCGAGAACGTCATGGCCGGCTACCACGGACGGCCGCGCGCCACCGCGGAGGCGATCCGCGGCGGCTGGTTCCACACCGGCGACCTCGCGCGCGTCGACGAGGACGGCTACTACTTCATCGTCGACCGCGCGAAAGACATGATCATCCGCGGCGGCCACAACGTCTACCCGCGTGAGGTCGAGGAGGTCCTGTACAGGCACCCGGCGGTCGCCGAAGCCGCCGTCGTCGGCATACCGGACCCGCGGTTGGGGGAGGAGATCGCAGCGTTGGTGGTCCTCATGCCCGAAGGACAGGCCACCGCCGAGGAGATCCGCGACCACGTCAAGGCTCAGGTGGCCGCGTATAAGTACCCGCGGATCGTCAAGCTCACCGATGCACTCCCCAAAGGGCCGACAGGGAAGATCCTCAAACGGGACATCGTCATCACCCCCACCGATTCCTGACCCGTGTCACATCCCGCCAGCGGTGTTGTCCCGCCTGCCGCCGGCCCCGCACGCCCGAGGACCAGGAGCGCGCCTTAGCGCACGAGTAGCCGGAGCTCACCAGTGAACAGCCCCGAAGGGCGGGGACCCACGACATCGACAGGAGGCCCTGCCATGGCCGACCCTGCCCGGATCCACCCGATCGCGGCCGCCGTCGGCGCCACGCGCGCGGCCGCCGCATGGGCCTGGCGCCGCTACAAGGCCGCGGCCCTGGACGGCGTGTACCTCGGCTCTCCGGAACACCAGGCCGCGCTCAAGTCGGTCGAGGACCGCACCGCACCCCAGTTCACGTACTGGCCCGTACCTGCCGACCACGACGACGCGGACCGCGCACGACCAGACGGCCATCGACCGTGACGCATGGAGCATCCGTCCGCCGTCCCGGCGGATCGTGAGGGACACGCCCCACCCACGAGAACCACCGGCCGGCCCCCGTCCAACCCGCATCGCATCCGTCCCGCGCACGTCCCATGGGCCCCACACGACTGCTCACAGGTGCCATTCCTCCCCTCATGCATGAGCAGTACCTCGATCCCGGACAAGGAGTCCTACCCCCGTGACCCGCACACCCGACGTCGTCACCCCCGACGGTGTCACCCTCGCTTCCCTCGACACGCACCGCCTGATCGTCACCCTTCCGAACCAGGGCCCCGCCGACGTCCGCTCGAACCTCCCGCGCGCCACCGCAGCCGCCATGCTGCGCCGCCTCGCCGACGAGCTCGACGCCGCGCGGCCCCTCGCAGCCCTGCCCGGGGAAGCCTTTGCCACCCTCACCCAGCAGCTCACCCGCCGCCACCGCCCTCGCCCACCACACCCGCGAGCTCGCCACCATGCCTGCCGCCGCCCTCGACCGGGGCATCCCCGCCGAAGCCCCGTCGGTCGGCCGGCATCTGATCTCGATGCTGCGCAGCCACGCCGTTGATCTCGACAGCCCGCCCCGAACCGCCATCGACGATGTACTCGACCTCTCTGCCGCCCGCCACGCCCGCCGGACGCAGCGATGAACAGCGACACCACCCTCGGCGTGGCCGCCGCCGTCGACGCCCCCAACCCCCGCCGGGGCCGCGCCGTGCGGGCCGGCCCCGGCCGAGGTGCCCGGTCCGCAGTGAGCGTCAGCCAGGACGGGACGGCTGCCGTTGCCCGCGTTGCGCAGCGGTGGTGGTCATGGCTGTCACGGGTTGCGGCGATCGTTCGAGGGGGTGCAGCGCCGGGCCCGCCGCCCGCGCCAGATGATCGATTCCAAGCAGCCCCGAGGGGAGCAGGAGGCAGGAAGGCGCGGTCTTTCACAGCGGCCCCGGCTGTGTTCGGATAGGGGTATGAGCGGGCGGGTGCGCGAGGGATATCGAGGAACCGGGCCGGGAGCGATCACGCCGGACGGGTGTGCGGTCGAGCTGTACGAGCGGCTCCCCGTGGGCGACGAGCCCGACATCATCGAACGGGCGGTCCCCGCCCAGGCCCGCATCCTCGAACTGGGATCCGGTGTGGGCCGCGTGACGCATCCGCTGGTGGAGCGGGGCTTCACCGTGACTGCCGTCGACGAATCTCCACAGATGCTGGAGCGGGTCCATGGTGCCCGCACCGTGTGCAGTCCGATCGAGGAACTGGAGCTCGACGAGCGCTTCGATGTGGTGCTGTTGGGGTCATTCCTTGTTCACGCCGGTGATGAACAGGTGCGCCAGGGGCTGCTGAGGGCCTGCCGACAGCATGTCGCGAACGACGGCTGCGTGCTGATCCAGAGGGAGAGCGAAGACCGGCACGAGAATCTGCCACGAGAGCGGAAGATCGCCGGCGGTCTTGTCCGGGTGGTGTCCTCCGAGCCGGTGGGCCCAGGTGTGCGGTCCGTCCGCGTCGCATACATCTTCTCGGACGCGCAGTGGACCCAGACGTTCCTGTCACGCCCCCTGACTTCCAAGGCCTTCGAGTGTGCTTTGAGGGAGGCGGGGCTCGCCGTCGACGACTACCTGACCGGCGACCGCACCTGGGTGCGGGTTCTGCCGGTCGCCGGTCAGCCCTAGGTCGTGTCCGCAGAGTCCCGCCTGCCCCGCGACGCCCGGCACCGCACCTCGCCGCGTACTCGGGCGCGCCCGAGTGCGTCCGGTACACGGGCGGCCCTCCGCCTTGCCATGCACGGCACCGGACGCCGCGGGGCCCGCCGTTCGGGCGACCGGCGCCACTTCGCGGACACCCCCTGGATGAATGATGCGAAGGTGTGAGTGGTCGAGATGGATGTCACCTGGTCGCGCAGGCTGACCCCAGCCGCGTGCACCCACCGCGATCCGCCGCCTGAGCCCGGCCACGATGGGTGGAGCCCGGCCGGGCGTGTGGGAGCTACTGGAGACGCGTCGCAGTCCGGATGAGGTCGGCGACGGCTCTGGACCGGCTGTGCGGTGGCCAGGCGATCACGGTGGTGACTGTCGGCGCGTCCAGCACGGGCACGGCGGCGAGGTCACCGTGCAGTTGGGCTCGGCACGACTCCGGTGAGACCGCGCAGGCACGGCCGAGCGCGACGAGCTGCAACAACTGCGCGTGGTCGCGGACCTGCGGGCCGGGGCCGGGCGGGTAGGTGCCGTCGGGGTCGGGCCAGCGGGGGAGGGGCAGGCCCGGCAGCCCGGTGATGTCGGCCATGTGCACATGGGCCCGGGCGGTGAGCGGATGCCCGGCCGGCAGGACCACAACCTGACTCTCCGTGCTGAGCTCTTCGGTGTGGAATCCGGCCGTCGAGTCGAACGGCCGGTGCAGCAGCGCCACGTCGGCCCGGCCCTCGCGCAGGAGTCGTTCCTGCTCGGCCGGACCGCACAGGATGACGTCGACGGGGACCGCGCCGGGCTCGGCGGCGTACGCGTCGAGCAGTCTCGCCAGCAGTTCCCTGGACGCGCTGGCCTTCGTGACCAGGACCAGGCCGGGGCGGCCGGTCACGGAAAGGGCGGCGCGGCGGGTCCGACGCTCGGCGGCCTCGACCGCGTCGAGAGCCGCCCGGCCCTCGACCAACAGCACCGAGCCGGCCTCGGTCAGCGTGACAGTGCGACTGGTCCGATCCAACAGCACTGCCCCGAGCCGGCGTTCGAGCCGCTGGATCGCCCGTGACAACGGTGGCTGCGCGATCCCGAGCCGCTGCGCGGCACGCCCGAAGTGCAGTTCTTCAGCGACAGCGACGAAATACCGCAGTTCCCGAGTCTCCATCCGGCCACGCTATCCCGGATCAATACCCTGACGGTATCGTTGCGCACCCGATCGGTCTTGGACCCCCGCCGAGGCCCCAAGGCAGCATCGTCCCTATGAACGAACGAACGATCGCGCTGGTCACCGGCGCGAACAAGGGAATCGGCTACGAGATCGCCGCAGGCTTGGGCACCCTCGGCTGGAGCGTCGGCGTCGGCGCCCGCGACGACCGGCGCCGAAGCGCCGCGGTGGAGAAACTGCGCGCCGCCGGCATCGACGCGTTCGCCGTACCGCTGGACGTGACCGACGACGCGAGCGTGACCGCCGCCGCACGGCTGATCGACGAACAGGCCGGACGCCTCGACGTGCTCGTCAACAACGCCGCCATCGCAGGCGACATGCCACAGGAGCCCACCCGGATCGACCCCGCCACCATCCACACGGTCGTGGACACCAACGTGATCGGCGTCATCCGCGTCACCAACGCGATGCTGCCGCTGCTGCGCCGCTCCGCCGCACCACGGATCGTGAACATGTCCAGCAGCGTCGGCTCCCTCACCCGGCAGTCAGGACCCGCCGCCGAGCACACGGCAGGTCCGGTGTCCGCGGCGTACGCGCCGTCGAAGACGTTCCTGAACGCCGTCACCCTCCAATACGCCCGGGAGCTCAGCGGCACGAACATCCTGATCAACACCGGCTGCCCCGGCTACGTCGCCACCGACCTCAACGGCTTCCGCGGCGTGCGCACCCCCGAACAGGGCGCGGTGATCGCCATCGAACTCGCGACCCTGCCCGACGGCGGCCCCACCGGACAGTTCTTCGACGACGCCGGCGTAGTGCCCTGGTGATGTGCACGGCGGCCATCACCCGCCAGGCTGATGCCGCTGCGCCCACGCATCTCGAACAGATCCGTGGTGGCCGTCCCTGCCAACGCTCCGGTGCCCGGGGCAACGCCCCGCACCGCTACCGGCTCCAGGGGATCCCGGCCTCGGGACCGGTGAGCTCGCATGTTCAGGTGTCGTGTATGCGCAGCCGAGCCCAGATGAGGCTCGCGCCGAGTGACCTGCCCGAGCTCGGCGGCACCCGGCAGCCTGCCGGTCGGCGATCGGTCCGAGGAGTACCAGGCCAACGGCCGCTCTCCGAGGAGTTGATCACCACGCCGGCGATGGCCCGGACGCGGTGGCGCGTCGGGCCCGGGGGTACCGGCGACCCTTGACGGCGGTCAGCCGGTGTTGCCGCCGCGGTTGTGCCAGGCGCGGATCGCCCCGCCGTCGTAGATGACGACATAGTCGGCCTTGCCGTCGCCGTCGACGTCGCGGAACGTCGTCTTGTCACCGGGGTAGCCGGTCTCGTTGACGAAGTACATCTCCTTGATGAAGCTGCCCGCGCCGCCGCCCCCGTTGTTGATGTAGGCGTGGACGGCCCCGGTGCTGCCGACGATGAGGTAGTCGTCCTTGCGGTCGCCGTTGACGTCGGCGAGCCGCAGCTTGTCGCGGGAACCGCCCTGGACGCCCCCGGCCCAGTCCAGCCACTCCTTCCAGTGGATGGTGCCGTCACTGTCGGGGGTGTTGACGTAGGCGTCGACTGCCCCGGTCTCCGTGACGCGCAGGAAGTCGGCGCGGCGGTCGCCGTTGATGTCGGCGAAGCGGATCTGCTCGCGGGTGGCCCCGCGGACTCCGGGGGCGATGACGCCCAGGTTGCGCCCGAAGTACGGGAGTTGGTCGTCGTCGCCCTGCCGGCCGTCGTTGAGCCAGGCCGTCACAGCGCCCTCCGGGCTGACGTACAGGTACTCGTCGCGGCCGTCACCGGTGACGTCGGCGAACCGTACGCCGGCCCCGAAGCCGGCCGGGCCCATCGGCGGGAAGAGGCCCCGCCCGGGCGTGGGGTTGACCCAGTGCGGGTGCAGCAGGTCCGCTCCGGGGGTGTTGAAGGCGGCGCACACCGAGCCGTCGTCACCGACCTTGACGTAGTCGGCGCGGCCGTCGCCGTTGATCTCGACCAGGTCGGTGCGCCCGGTGCAGGTGTTCATGCCGGGGGCGATGACACCGATGGCCTCCCAGCCGGGCCCGGCCTTGCTGCCGTCGTCGTCAGCCGAGCCGCAGCCCTTGCCGGTGCCGTTCCGGGGGTCTTCCAGCCAGCCGTCGGCCGCGGCCTGGGCGATGCCGTCCAGGAACACGTCCGCCATCTTGCGGTAGCCGGTTTCGTTGGGGTGGGCGGGCTGGGCGAGGTCGGCGGTGGTCACCGCGCTCATGTCGAGCAGCGCGACGTGCTTGCCGCGGTCGCGGAAGCCGCCTACCACGGACGGGAGTTGGGCGTTGTAGGCGTCGATCAGCGGTTGCAGGCCGGGCTTGGTGGCCGGGACGAGATCGGCCACGAGCACGGTCGCTTCCGGGTCGTCGTCGAGCACCTGGTCGATCAAGCTCCCGAGCCGGGCGGGTGCCGCCTTGACGTCGTGGTTCTGGTTGAGGTCGTTGGTCCCCGCGTGGAGGGTGACCACGTTGGGCCGCTGGGCGGGAACCGAGCAGTCCGCGGCCTTCGCGATCTGGTCGATCCGCCGGCCGGGATGACCCTCGTTGTCGCCGTCGGGCATCGTGCCGGTGCGCAGCGAGCCGACGAAGTCCACCGACTTGGCCGCCCGCTTCAGGTCGTCGTACAGTGGCGCCCGGTAGCCGGCGGCGGTGGAGCTGCCCACACCGGCGGTGATGGAGTCACCCAGTGGCATGACCGTGACGGCCCGCTTGCTCAACTCGGCCGAGCCGCGGGGTGCGGCCGGGGAGCCGGCCCCGGTCCCGCATACGGTGTCGTACGGCTCGGACCACTCGCGGTGGAAGGTGGTGGAGGAGTCGAAGACTTCGACCCGGTAGGGCCTGATGTCCCCGGGGCGGAACCAGCCGAGCAAGTAGTCGTGGTCGTGGAGGAACTTGTCCATGTCCCCCGACAACGAGGAAGCCGGCTCGATGGAGAACAGGAATCCTTCGGCGTTCCGGTCTACGGCCCGGTCGGTACGCCTCCCGCGCCACGGTGTACCGCTGATGAACCAGAGGTCGCGGAAGGTGCGGGCGTTCAGACTCTCGTGATCCCACCTGCTTGACGGCCTGTCGTACACGTAGCAGGCGACTCTGGCCTTGTTGTACAGGTGCACGTCCTTCCGGCAGGTGCCGCCCCAGAACCAGTCGTTCCAGATGAGCTTCTCCGCAAAGGGGTGTTCGGCGTCGATCTCCCAGACGCAGTGCACCTGTCCGCCGGACTTGAGGTTGGGGAACTCCTTGTCCTCCCACGTGTTGTCGTCACGGACGCAGGTGCCCTTGATGACCCAGGCCTGGTAGCTGGTCTTGCGGGCGTACTCCCGGGAGGCGAACCGCCAGATGTCCTTGGCCGGGTCGGGGGCGTCGAAGGACGGCATCTTCACGCCCGCCTCGCGCAGCCGCATCTCCAGGGTCTTCCCGCCGCGCTCCCGCGCGAGCTGCTCGGCCGTGCCCTTGACGCTGTCCTCCTCGCCCGCGCACTTGCCGGTCCTGCCGGTCCAGAAGTAGTTGGTGCTCGGGGCGCTGTCCAGGGCCCGGCTCACCTCCTCCTGGGTCGGGATGTCCGCGGCCGCGGCCTGCGGTGCCAGCGCCAACAGCGAGGCCAGCAAGGCCAGTACGAGCAGGGGAACGGTCAGGGCGCGGCCGCCCGGGGGTCTGGGTGAACCAGTCACAAAGGGCATGGACGGATCCTTACTCCACGGTGGGGTGACAGAACGTCAATCAGGAGTGGGGGAAGGGGCGTTCGCCCGGCACTTCCGCCGGTGCCCATCCCACACGCCGAGCGGCCTCCGGGCCGCGTCCGGAGGCGGTGAGAATGATCACCGCAGGTCTCGTCAACCAGACGGCCGCGGCACGCATCGGCGCCGCCGGACCGGCCCCGGTACACCGGCCCGTCACCTTGGACGACGGCTTCTTCGTGCCGCGTACACGCGACTGCGACCTGCGTATTTCCTACAGAGGTGTGGACCTGTGCGGGCCCGCCGGCAGCCCGTGGTGCGCCGCCGCCGCCGGCAGGCCGCCGGCTGCGACGGCAGATCGGTTCGGGGCGCCCTCTTCCAGGCCCGAGGCTTACCCTGCGTTCCATGGAACTGGATGCTGAACTCAGTGCTCTGGCAACCCAGGAGGACCTGCCCGCTGACCTGGTGCGCCGCTTGCTCCAGCATTCGGGGGCTCGGCGCTCGGTGGCGTTGCTGCGTCGGGACCTGACTGATGAACTGATAGGGGAGATCATCGACCTCGGCTCCGTACGGACTCTCGCCGCGAACTCCTCCGTGCCCTCTCGGATCAGGGCCCGCTTCGCGGAGCATCCGGAGCCGGCCGTTCGGTGTGC